>CAOJXI010000034.1 GCA_948465665.1 uncultured Clostridia bacterium
GGGGGCTTTTGAGGAACAGCCCCCTGGACCCGAAACCTTTTTAATCCGCCCCAGCCCGTACTTATCTTAGCCTACTCCCGCAAATCAATCTCATCAAACTCACATTTCCAACGTTATTCAATATACCCTTTTGCCCCCGCCATAGAGACTTCCACAACTTCCGTCGAATCCAAAGCTTCACGGATCAATTCCTCCCGGTTAGGCAGGAGTTTTTCCGCCTCCAGCACCATTTGCAGGGAAGGCTTAGTCTTAGGATGTTTAGGAGTAAAAACAGTACAGCAGTCCTCATAAGGCAGAATAGAAGTCTCAAACGTCCCAATATTCCTGGCAGTCCTGATAATTTCCTCTTTATCCATTCCAATGAGGGGGCGCAGAACGGGGAGCTGGACAGCAGCATCAGTACAGGCAATAGCGCAAACGGTCTGGCTGGCTACTTGTGCAAGGCTTTCACCGGTAATCAGTGCTGAACAGTTGTCATTTTTGGAAATAAGTTCAGCCGCTTCCATCATAATCCGGCGGAGCAGAACGGTAAATAAATCCTCTGGACAATAGTCGCGCATTTGTTCCTGAATCTTAGTCAGGTTGACAATGTGCAGCTTAATCTTTCCGCAGTAAGAGGCCATCAGATGGGCAAGCTGGATGACTTTTAATTTAGCGCGGTCGCTGGTGTAAGGAGGGCTGACAAAATGAACGGTGGAAAGTTCCAAGCCGCGTTTCGCCATCCGATAACCGGCAACAGGGCTGTCAATTCCCCCGGACAGCAGAAGCATTGCCCTGCCGCTGCTCCCTACAGGCATACCGCCAGGCCCAGGAATTTGTCCGGCATGGATGTAAGCGGCATAGTCGCGGATTTCAACGGTTACGATAACATCCGGGTTTTTCACATCTACCCGCAGGTGGGGGAATTTTTCCAAAAGGAGGCCGCCCAGTTCAGCGCAGATTTTAGGGGAGTCCAGGGGGAATTTTTTGTCGGAGCGCTTGGCAGTAACTTTAAAGGTAGAGGCGTCCTCTAAAGTATCTTTTAGGTAAACAGGGGCAAGCTGGCAGATATTGTCCCAGCTTTTTTCCGCAACGCAGGCGCGGCAGATAGCGGCAATCCCAAATACTTTTTTCAGGCGTTCCACTGCTTCTTCCATATCAAGCCCGTCTTCCATGGGTTCAATATAGATGGTAGATTGGGCCTTGTAAAACCGGAAGCGCCCTAAAGAGGAAAGACGGCGCTTGGCGTTTTTAATCATAGTATCTTCAAAGGCGTAACGGTTTAATCCCTTTAAAGCGATTTCCCCATCCTTCAACAATATAATTTCCTTCATCTCAGGTTTCTACACTCCTACCAAATATTGTAATCTGTTATTTATAAAAAATTTGCCGTATTCAGACGAAAAGGGAAAGGGTAGTACATTATGATTTCCCCTTCCGGCGCTGTGGCAAAAGGGAACGCTGTCCTTCTTCAATCGCATTTGAAAGAATCCCCACCTGTTCCAAAGTGTTTTCATGAGAGAAACTAATGCGCAGGGCAGAGTCAATTTCCGAATCCGGCAGCCCCAGAGCCGCTAAAGCATGGCTTTTCGCACCCTTGGAACAGGCGGAGCCGCTGGATACACAGATTCCCTTTTGTTCTAAAAAATGCAGCATGATTTCGCTGCGGATTCCAGGAACAGATATATTTAAAATTGTGGGGAGGGCGTTTTCAGGCGAATGGATCACAATCCCGCTGTTTTCCGCCAAAAGCTCCCTTAAATGAAGATTGCATTGGCGGATTTGCTCCATATAAGCGCCGCTGTTTTTTTGCATTAATTCGCACGCTGTCCCAAACCCGACAATATAAGCGGAATTTTCTGTTCCGGGACGCAGCCTTTTTTCCTGCTCGCCGCCAAAGGTGCGGGGGAGTATCCGGGAACCTTCCCGCAGATAAAGCGCCCCAATCCCTTTGGGGCCATGAATCTTATGGGCGCTTATGGATACTGCGTCAATGCCCAGCCTTGAAAGTCGGAAGGATAGTTTCCCAAGCGCCTGCACCGCGTCAGTATGGATAAATACATCCTTCTTTTTCCGGCGGACGCCTTTTACAATTTCTTCTATGGGAAGGATGGTGCCTAATTCATTATTAACCATCATGCAGGAAATTAAGATGGTTTTTTCATTGACTGCCTCTATAATATCCTCTGCATGAATCTGACCATTTTGATCCGGCTTGATCCAGATAATTTCAAAGCCTTCTTTTTCAAGCTGGCGGCATGGCTCCAATATAGAAGAATGTTCAAACGCTGTTGTAATGATCCGGTTTCCCTGCCGTTTATGAGCTGCCGCCGCTCCAAAAACGACCAGGTTATTTGCTTCTGTAGCACCGGAAGTAAAGGTCAGGCGTTCCGGCTGGCATCCTAAAAGCCCGCTTACTTGGCGGCGGGCTTTATCCATTCGTGTCTGCGCTTCTAATCCCTTATAGTGGAGGGAGGACGGGTTGCCATAATGATTTGTCAACATGTCCATAATTGCTTCTGCCGCTTCTGCTGCCGCCCGTGTTGTGGCGGCGTTGTCAAAATATAGTTCTGTTTTCAATTTGTCCCTGCTCTCTGTACTCTTTGGCTCGTTTTTTGCTTTTTATTGGCCTTTTCTGTTTGTTATCTACCATTATACTGTTTTTTAAAAAAAATTCAACTGTTCATAATAAGTCGTTTGCTGCAATGTGAAATATACCTGACAGGTTATATTTATTTCTTTAATTATATTCATTCTGGTTTTTTAACTCAGAACTAAAAATCATGGTTAAGAGCCTGTTTAGAATCTCCCCGCGCACGTTGAGATCCTAAACAGGCTCTATAGCAATCCAAGAAAATACCGCAGCGCATATTGGCAATGCAAATCACGTATAGCAGCGTTGTCCTCCTCACCGGGCGGCAGCCCGCTTTCGTCGTCCGCCTTGCTATACGCAATTTGCTCTTGCCGCTCTGCACTGTGTTATTTCCTTGGACTGCTATAAGAAAAACAAGCTGGTAATCAAACTGTTATTTTTTTCTGCTATAATATAATTATTGGAGTTCCAAACAATCAAAAAAGGCGGGAATGGATTATGGCTGATATCTACTATATTGAAGACGACCCTAATATTGCATCCATTGTAAAAGAATACCTGGAACAAAAAAATTTCAAGGTGACAATATGCCCTACGCTTGAAAGGGCGGAGCGGGCCTTGGAAGTCCGTATCCCAACTTTGATACTGTTGGATTGGAATATGCCGGATGGCTGCGGGGACAGCCTGTGCCGGAGAATCCGCAGTACCTGGAAAGGACTGCCCGTTATTTTCCTTACCGTCCGTGGGGATTCTTCGGATATAGTATCAGGCTTTCAAAACGGTGCGGATGATTATGTGGTGAAGCCCTTTGAACTGGAAGTATTATATTCACGGATTAAGGCATTGCTGCGCAGAATCGGCGACGCGGCGGGACAGTACCTTTCCTGCGACGGTATAGTGCTTGACTTATACCGACAGACCGTTACCCTCCACTCGGAGGAAATCAATTTAAGCGCAGCAGAATACCAGCTTCTTTTATATTTGATGCAGAATAAAGGAAGAACTGTCACCAGGGAAAATATTTTAGGCCAGGTATGGGACATAAACGGAAACTATGTAAACAGCAACACCCTGACCGTTACTATGAAGCGGCTGCGGGATAAACTTTGCCAGCCGGCTTGTCTGAAAACCGTCAGGAGTGTTGGTTACCGTATGGAGGATACCATATGAGCGGGCGGAAAAATATTTTAGCGGTTTTCGGGCTTGTGTTATCGGTCAGCCTGCTTATTTCCGGTATTTCTGCCATATTCGTTTCTTTTTACTACAGTCGCCTTCAATTTAATTTGCTGAACGCTGTTTGCGGGGAAATCGCAAAGCGGGAACCGGAAACCTGGGATTTGATTTCCACTGTGCTGAAGGACTGCACAAACGGGATTCCCAGCAGTGCCGCGGGACATGATATCTTATCTGCATTGGGATACCGCGCTGCTGACTTTTCAGCTTCAAATTACAGGAAAATCCTTCTACTTGCGGCTGTTGCTTTTTTGACGGGGGTATTTCTTTTTATCTTCACTTTCCTTTACCGGAACCAGGCGGAAGCTGCCCGGATCCACGCTTTGGCGGAATATCTGGAACAAGTGAATACCGGGAAAGCGGCTGTCCTCTCTATATCCGGGGAGGATGATTTTTCTAAGCTGGAGGATGAAATATACAAGACTGTTACCTACCTCTACCAAACAAAGGACGCGGCTGTACAGGCGAAAAATGATTTTGCAGAAAACCTGTCCAATATTGCCCATCAGATAAAAACACCAATTACCGCTGTTTCCCTATCCATCCAGATGATGAAACAGGAATCCAGCTCTAAACACCTGGAACGGGTAGATAAACAGATTTCGCGCCTTGCCCGTTTGGAGGAGGCACTGCTCCTTTTATCCCGGATTGATGCCGGAACACTGTCCTTACAAAAAAATGAAACAGATGTTTTCACCCTGCTTGTACTTGCGGCGGATAATTTGCAGGAATTATTTACAAATTCCGGGGCTTCTGCCGATATCCCAGAGCTTGGGGAAATGATGGTTACGATAGACCTAGACTGGACAATGGAAGCTGTGATGAACCTGATGAAAAACTGTATCGAACACTGTAAGGGCGGAAAGGTTCATTGCTCCGGCTCGCAGAACCCTTTATATACGGAAATCCTTATTTGGGATAATGGGGACGGTTTTTTGGAGAAGGATATCCCTCATCTCTTTGAACGGTTTTACCGGGGGAAAAACGCGGGGGAGGGCGGTATCGGGATCGGACTGGCTTTGGCTAAGGAGATTATTGAACGCCAAAACGGGATTATAAGGGCAAAAAATATGCCGGATGGCGGGGCCTGCTTTGAAATCCGCTTTTACAGTCACTGAGCTGTAACTTTCATCTGCTATCATAAACCTGAAACTAGTGCGGGTACGATGAAGCGCGCTGTTTGCAGCAGAAATAAACTTTCATATAGCGGAAAGGAGCAGACAGAATGGAGATTTTAAGATGCGAAGGGGTCAAAAAGTCGTATGGCTCCGGCAGCAGCCAGGTAATGGCACTCAACGGGATTGACCTGTCGGTCAGCAAGGGGGAATTTGTAGCGATTGTCGGGGCGTCCGGCTCAGGCAAATCCACCCTGCTGCATATCCTCGGCAGTGTGGACAAGCCTACAGGCGGGAAGGTCGTTATAGACGGGACAGACCTTTCCCAACTGAACCAAACACAGGCAGCGGTTTTCCGGCGCAGGAAGGTTGGTCTGGTATACCAGTTTTATAATTTAATTCCCACCCTCACCATACAAAAAAATATACTGATGCCTCTTACGCTGGACAAGAAAAAGCCCAATCAGGATTATTTTGAAAAGGTGGTTCATTCCCTTGGGATTGCTGAAAAGCTTGACTCCCTGCCAAACCAGTTATCCGGCGGCCAGCAACAGCGGGCAGCCATTGCCCGTTCCTTGATTTACCGTCCGGCGCTGCTTCTGGCAGACGAGCCGACCGGAAACCTGGATCAGAAAAATTCCAGGGAAATTATTGATATGCTGAAACTCTCCAACCGCAGCCTGGAACAGACCATCATATTGATCACCCATGATGAAAAGGTTGCATTAGAAGCAGAGCGCGTTGTGACAGTTGAGGATGGCCGAATCATCCGCGACGAACGCCGGAGGTAACGGGAATGTGGAAAGAATATTCAGATGACTTTATCAAAAACAACCGTTCTTCCAGTCTTTCCATCAGGATTTCAGCTTTTATATCAGCCCTGCTTCTGTCGCTGCTGTGCGGGCTGTTTTACAATCTGTGGAAGTATGACGTTGAGAGGATTGAACTGGAGCATGGGAGCTGGCAGAGCCGGATCATAGGCGAATTCAGCCCGGAAGCAGCAGAATCCATAAAAAATTTCGCCCATGTCAAAGACGCTGTGGTAAACGTCAAAGAAAGCAGCGGAACGGAAACAGCGATTGATATTTATTTTGATGATTATGGAGCTGTCTTTTCCGACACGCCCCGTATTGCCGAACAGGCCGGGATTCCGCCGGAAAAGGTCGTTTATAACTATGAACTTCTGGCAATGTACCTGATCCGGGGAGAAGGGGATACAGCGCCGCGGCTGGTTTTCCCGATGTTTATCCTGATAACGGCGCTAGCGTCGTTATCGCTGGTTGTGGTAATACATAATTCCTTTTCAGTGTCGATGAATTCGAGAATCCACCAATTTGGCATCTTTTCCAGCATTGGCGCGACTCCAAAGCAAATCCGGGCCTGCCTTCTGCATGAAGCAGCCGCCCTTTGCGCTGTGCCTGTATTGGCGGGGAATCTGCTCGGCATTGCGGGAAGCCTGCTGCTGATATATATGACAAACGTTATATTGGGAAGCGGGATTCCGGGCAGGCATGAATCCTCTCCGGGATACCATCCGCTGGTTTTCCTGCTGACATTGGTTATCACAATCATCACAATATGGGTTTCCGCATGGCTACCCGCGAGGAAATTAAGCAGGCTAACGCCCCTTGAAGCCATTAAAAATACAGGGGATCTGGAACTCAAACGCAGAAAGAATTCTTATCTGCTTGCGCTGCTGTTCGGTGTGGAGGGAGAACTGGCAGGCAATGCCTTAAAGGCCCAGCGCAGGGCTTTGCGGACAGCATCCTTATCCTTTGCGTTTTCGTTTACAGCGTTTACGATCATGCAGTGTTTCTTTGCCCTCTCTGGGATCAGCACAAGGGAAACCTATTTTGAACGGTACCAGGATGTATGGGACATTATGGTAACGGTAAAGGACACCCGGATACAGGATTTTACAGAAGCGGGCGCGGTTCAGGGGATTTCAGGAGCGGAAACTGCTATTGTATATCAAAAAGCCGCGGCTAAGCGGTTTATTACAGAAGAAGAGATAAGCGAAGAAATGAAATCCAACGGCGGGTTTTCTCATGCTTCCGACCGTTATGCTGCCAAATCTGACGGAGGATGGCTGGTAAACGCCCCCATCATCATACTGGACGACGCCAGTTTTACCGCTTACTGCAATCAGATTGGAATCCCGCCGCGGCTTGACGGGGCAATCGTTATCAACCAGATACGCGATGTTACCAACCCTGATTTCAGGAATCCCGATTTTATGCCCTATCTCAAAACAGATCCCGCCATTCAAAACCTGTCAAGCTCCTTAATTCACCCGGACGGTACGGGAACCGCTGCGGAAATCCCTATCCTATCCTACATAAGACAGGATGAGGCCCCGGCTTTAAGGGAAGAATACGCCACCCTTGATTATTACGAACTGGTACACTTCCTTCCATCATCTCTATGGAAGGAAATCCAAGGGCAGGCTGGGAAGGCCGAAAAAGATACTTACATCTGCATCCTCGGAAAAGAAAGCGCCGCTTTGGAAGATCTGGATACACTACAGGCGCAAATAGAACCGCTCATCAACAAGAACTACTCCGCTGAATACGAAAACCGCATCCGGGAATACGAAATCAACAACAAGCAGATCCAAGGAATTAAAGCTGTCTTCGGCGGGTTCTGCGCTTTATTTGCCGTTATCGGCATGGGCAATGTTTTTTCCAACGCTTTGGGCTTTGTACGCCAAAGGAAACGGGAATTCGCAAGGTATATGTCTATTGGTTTGGCTCCGGGAGAACTAAAGAAAATGTTCTGCATTGAAGCCCTGGTTTTAGCAGGACGGCCTATATTGATTACCCTTCCAACTGCGGCTATTGCAGTTGGATATATGCTGAAAGCAAGCTATGTCGGCCTTGGGGAATTTTTAGCGGAAGCTCCTTTGATTCCAATCTCCGTTTTTATGCTGGCTGTTTTAGGGTCTGTTGCGCTGGCTTATTTCTGCGCTTGGCGGAATGTACGGAACATCAGTCTGGCGGAAGTTCTCAGAGATGATACCATGATGTAGGGCTGATTTGCCAATCCGTTCCCGCCAAACAGAATCAGGAACGGCAGAAGGACATATTTTGTCCCTTCTGCCGTTCCATTTTTATATTAATAGGAGTTCGATGAAAGTTTTCTTAAAGCAAACCGTGGTATTCCGCTCCTGGCGGCCAGAGTTTTTTTAATCCGTCCTAGCTTGTACTTGTCTGAAGCCTGCCTCCGCGACAAATCCCTCTATACCAAAAAAGAAGCCATTGCAACCGCCAAAGCCGCTTCCACGCAGGGAACCGCCCTTGGCACAACGCAGGGATCATGCCTGCCCTTGATTTCCAAAACAGCATCAGTTTTATTGACATAGTCTATGGTTTTCTGCGGCTGTGAAATAGATGGGGTTGGCTTAAAGGCTGCCCGTACCACAATCGGCATACCAGAAGTAATCCCGCCTAAAATTCCTCCCGCGTGGTTGGTCTTGGTTTTGACCTCTCCGCCGTCCATGTAAAAGGGATCATTTGCTTGGGAACCGGACATTTCCCCAAACCCGAATCCTTCCCCAAAGGAAACCCCCTTTACAGCAGGGATTCCGAAGAGAATGGAACTAACCACGTTTTCGATCCCGCCGAACATGGGCTCGCCGATCCCGGCAGGCATCCCAACAACCGCCGCCTCTACAATTCCCCCTAAAGAATCCTGTTCCATCCTGGCTTTTTCGATTGCTTCGGTCATTCGCTTTCCGGCGTTTTCATCAAGAACAGGCATTAACCGGGAAGCCGCAGCTTTCAAATCAGCTGCCTGAACCTTTACCGGGTCAAAGGGCAGATCTGAAATACCGCCAATCGACTGGATATGTGCCCCTACTTCAATCCCGCGCTGGGAAAGATATTGTTTACAGATGCCTCCGGCAAATACCAGAGGTGCAGTAAGCCTTGCTGAAAAATGTCCACCGCCCCTCACATCATTAAATCCGTTATACCGCAGGTATCCGGTATAATCCCCATGGCCCGGACGGGCAAGCGCAGACATTTGGGAGTAGTCCTTTGAATGGGTATCTGTATTCCGTATTACTGCCGCAATAGGAGTTCCGCAGGCGAATAAGGTTTCTCCGTCCTCTCCAGGCAGCGCGCCGGAGAGGATTTCCGGCAGGTCGGATTCTTTCCGCTGGGTAGAGGTGGAAGTCCTTCCGGGGGCGCGCCGCTCCATAAATTCCCGCAGTGCAGGCAGATGGATCTTTGTTCCTCCGGGAATCCCCTCTAAAACGACCCCAATACTGTTCCCATGGGATTCCCCGAAAATGGATAGATGAAGGTTCCGGTTATTCCAGATTGACGGCATAACAGTTTCCCCCTAACATAGTGTAGTGTTCAAAGAAATCAGGATAAGATTTCCGTACTGCCTGGATTCCCTGGATTGTAACCGAATCGGAAGCCCCCAGGGCCGCTATTGCCATAGACATCACAATCCGATGGTCATTATATCCGCTGACTGTCCCGCCGTGGAGGGGGTGCCCGGTTATCAGGATGCTGTCTTTTTTTATTTCAGCATGTCCGCCAAGGCGTTCCAGACAGTCCGCCATAGCGGAGAGCCGATCGCTTTCCTTTAACCGCAGCCGCCCCACATGGGATATTTCAGTTGTACCTTCTGCACAGCTGGCCGCTACGCAGAGAATCGGGACTAAATCAGGAATTTCTTCCCCGTCAATTTGGATGGCTTTTAATTTTCCCGGCGAGACAGTTATGGTTTTATCCCCCTGCTCTACCTTTGCGCCAAAGCGTTCCAAAAGCGGGACGATTTCCCAGTCCCCCTGGGCGGTATCTGGATTCAGCCCCCTTACAGTGACAGGTTCTTTTCCGACTGCCCCAGCCGTCAGGAAAAAAGCGGCGTTGGAACAATCCCGCTCCACAGGGTAACTCTTTTTCGGCTGGTATGCCTGCCCGCCGGGAATATTCCAGCCATTGGGAATTTCCTCTGTCTGGATTCCAAATTCCCGCATCATTTGCAGGGTCATCTCTACATAAGGGCGGGATGCCAGATGTGTTGTAAGCAAAATCTGGCTGTCCTCTTTCAAGAGGGGAGCGGCAAAGAGCAAACCCGTTAAATATTGGGAGCTGATATCTCCGGCAATACGGATTTCGCCGCCTTGCAGCTGCCCTGAAATAGAAAAAGGCATGGTATTTTGGTAGTGGAAAGCAACGCCATGAGGGGACATTGCTTCAATGAGCGGGCCAATGGGGCGGGAGGGAAGTTTGCCTTCCCCAGTAAAGGAAGCATTACAGCCCAGCGCCGCCGCAATCGGGATAAAGAACCGAAGGGTAGAGCCGCTTTCACCGCAGGGGAGGAGGGCTTGCAGGGCAGGGCTTTGTATTCCGTTTATCTTAACCCAGTCCCGGCCTTTTTCAACCCGCGCCCCCAAGGCTTCTGCACAATTTAAAGTAGCTTCAATATCCATGGAAAAAGAGATATTGGTCAAAACGGTTTCCCCATGGGCAAGCGCCGCGCAGATTACCGCCCGGTGGGATGCTGATTTTGACGGCGGGGCCTCCAAACTGCCTTTCAGCACCGCCGGAGAACAAACCATATCCATTATTCAACCCCCTTCAGGGCAAAGGGTTTAAACTCTGAAGCTTTCATAGTATAGACGTATCCTTCTCCAATGGTCTTTATCAGGATGCAGCGGATTTCATCCTTGTCCCGCTTTTTATCACTGAGGCAGGCATTTAAAGCCGTATCATAATCAATGCCAAGGCAATAGGGCATATCATAAGCTTTCAGGGCCTCGACAACTGCATTATGAATATCCATACTATTCATACCAGCTTTTGCGGAGGCTTTGGTAATAACCGCCATGCCAATTCCAACACATTTTCCATGGGTAAGCTGGTAGTTCATGTAATTTTCCACTGCATGTCCTACTGTATGCCCAAAATTAAGCAGCATCCGCTCGCCTTTGTCCTTTTCGTCATTTTCTACTACGGCGCGTTTGATGTCAATGCAGGTGGTGACAATTTCCAAAAGATGCTCTTTACATGCCCCGGAACGCAGGAGATCAAACAGATGTGCATCCTTAATCATGCCATATTTGATAGCTTCCCCCACGCCGTCTTTAAAGTTTTCTTCCGGCAAAGTAGAAAGGGTTTCCAGGTCGCACAGCACCAAAACAGGCTGATGAAACGCGCCCACCAGATTTTTCCCAAGGGGGGTATCAACAGCGGTTTTCCCGCCGACAGAGGAATCAATCTGTGCAAGGAACGTTGTGGGAATCTGTACAAAGTCAATCCCCCGGAGATAAGTTGCCGCTGCAAAGCCTGCCAAATCCCCGACAACCCCGCCGCCTAACGCAACAATCAAATCAGAGCGGGTCAGCTCATTGCGGGTAAGGAACTCGTATACATCCAACAGGGTGGCATGACATTTAGACGCTTCCCCGTTGGGAAACACATAGGAACAGGTTTCAATCCCTGCTTTTTGCAGGGAATCTACCACTACTTTTAAATAATAGGACGCAACAACATCGTCAGTAATAACAGCTGCCTTTTTACAGCAGGAGACTTTGCGGACATATTCCCCGGTTTGCCCTAAAAGATGTTCCCCAATAAAAATATCATATGGCTGCGAAGTTTGAACGGTAATTTGGTTCATTAGCTGAATCCTCCTTTCTTATCTGCTGAAATTAGCCAATGGTTTTCCCTTCAAATTCCGCAAGCTTTTCCAGTTTTTTCATGATCACGTCAAATTCGGATGGCCTGAGGGACTGCGCCCCGTCTGATAAAGCTTTTGGAGGATTGTTATGCACTTCAATCATTACGCCGTCTGCCCCGGCTGCAATCGCTGCCTTGGAAAGCGGTTCCACCAGCCATGGCAGACCGGAAGCGTGGCTGGGGTCTACAATAACCGGCAGATGGCTCAAATTTTTCAGCAGCGGTACAGCGGAGATATCAAGGGTATTTCTGGTCTGCGTTTCAAAGGTGCGGATACCCCTTTCACACAGGATAACCTTTTCATTTCCGCCGGACATGATGTATTCAGCGCTCATGAGGAATTCTTCAATCGTATTGGCAAGGCCGCGCTTTAAAAGAATGGGCTTGTCAATTTTCCCCAGCTCTTTGAGCATTTCAAAATTCTGCATATTCCTTGCGCCGACCTGGATCACGTCCACATCTTCAAACAGGGGGAGATGGTTGATATTCATAATTTCTGTTACAATAGGCATACCGGTTGCTTTTTTCGCTTTTAACAAAAGGGTTAAGCCATCCTCCCCCAATCCCTGGAACGAATATGGGGATGTACGCGGTTTAAACGCCCCGCCGCGGAGCAGGGTTGCGCCTGATTCCTTTACCTTCTGCGCTACCTCAATAATTTGCTCCTCTGTTTCTACGGAACACGGCCCGGCTATTACCTGAAGCTCTGTTCCGCCAAATTTCCGCCCCGATACCTCTACTACTGTATCCAATGGGTGGAATTTCCGGTTAGCCCTTTTATACGGCTCCTGAATACGCTTGACATTTTCTATATGGGGGTTTGAATTGACACGGTTAATATCAAGGGCTGAGGTATCCCCGACCAGTCCCAGTATTGTCGTATGCTCGCCGTAGATGGGATTTACCTCTATATTTCCCAACTCTTTGAGCCAGTGAATGATTTCCTGGGTTTGCTCTTTGCTGGTGTTGCGTTTTAAAATGACTACCATTTTTCGTACCCTCCTGAATTTTTATAACAAGCTGTTTTGACCTATAGCTGTCTTCCAACGAAAAAACTGCGTTTTGTTCCGGCTGATGTTCGTGCAAAACAAAAGGCCCATGCTTTTTCGTCAAAAGCACAGGCCCGGTTTTCCGGCTTGTCAGAAAATGATTTCCCCTTATGGAAAAAGGATTGTCCCTTTTCAGACAAAATCATACAGCATTCGGCTTTTGGCGGTTGATTCAGGATTTATACAGCAAAAACAGCTCGCGCTATTATAATAGCCCAAGCAATCAAAATAACTGCTAAATCGAGTTGTCAACGCCGGTTTCATGCGTCCGCTTCCTTTCCATATCCTTTTGAGGATTGCTCTTAATATAATCCAATTTATGCGGTTTGTCAAGACTCTTTACAAAAATGACATAAAAGTTGGTTGCTTCTGTAAAGGAAAAAATGTAACAATGGAGGGGAAAATCTGCATTAATCTAGGAGGAAGTATAATGAAAAAGACGTTTATCTCTCTTTTAGCAGGACTGATCCTGCTGACTGCATGTTCCAGCCCAGAAGCTGCGCAAACATCCCAAACAAATTCCAGTACAACTTCTCAGGAAAGTTCTTCCCCAGCCCCTTCCCAGCCAGAACCCGTCCCATCGTCTTCTGAAACCGTGGAACAGGTTCCAGAAGTTTCTGAGCCTGAACCGCCAAAGCCGGACAATACCTGGAAATTTGACACGCCTGAAAACCATCAAATGAATCCTGAACGTTTCGCCCAATTGCACCAGGCGTTGGAAGGTTCTAAAATTTACGCAATGGTGACAGTAAAGGATGGCGTAATTATTGATGAATTTTATCAGGATGGGTATGATGAAAACAGCACGTTTGCCATCCATTCCTGTTCTAAATCATTTACAAGCGCTTTGACTGGTATTGCAATGGAACAGGGATACATAAACGGGGTGGAAGACCTGCTTTCTGATTATCTTCCACAGGTCTTGGAGCAGGAAGATTCCCAAAAACATCAAATCAGCCTTGAGCATTTGCTTACCCAGACTTCGGGCTTGGAATGGTATGAATGGACGCGTGTTACAAATTGGTCTGAATTCCGGTCGGCTCCCAACTGGGTGGATTATATCCTTGGGAGGAAACTTGTAACCACTCCCGGAGCTGTTTGCAATTATAGTACAGGGAATACCCATCTGTTAGCTGCGGCTCTGGAACAGGCTGTTGGCATGAATCTGGCAGACTATGCAAAAACATATTTGTTTGAGCCGCTGGGAATTGAAAGCGCGGAGTGGGGGCTTGACCCCCAGGGAATTACAGACGGCGGAAACGGTTTGACTATGACCGCAAGGGACGCCGCCCGTTTTGGGCAGCTTTATCTTCAGAATGGCGTTTGGCAAGATAAACAGATTGTCCCCGCCGAATGGGTCACCGAATCCATCTCCCAGAAAAATACTGGAATGGGGGATAGTACCGGGTCTTATGGATACCAATGGTGGATCAGACCCATGGGGGCAAAAAATTACAATACATTTTATGCACTGGGAGCTTGGGGACAGTATATTTTGGTAACGCCGGAACTAAACCTGGTGACAGTAATCACCAGTATGTATCCTGAAAATATTTATGCGCCGCGCCCGTTTTTTACAGATTACGTTCTGGCTGCGGCTGAATCATGAAACGGAAAACGGCTCTTGCTATATTTCTTTTTGAAAATAGGAACATTATACAAAGCCTGTGCATAAAAATAGAGAGGACGCGGAAATGTGTCCGGTAAACAGCACAGGAGAGGGGATTTTTATGGCTGCCATAAGCCTTTGTATGATTGTTAAAAATGAGGAAGCCGTATTACAGCGGTGCCTGGAATCGGCGAAACCGATCGTGGATGAGATTGTCATCATAGATACCGGCTCAACTGATCATACAAAGGAAATAGCCCGCCTCTTTACCTCAAAGGTATATGACTTTAACTGGCAAGATGATTTTTCGGCGGCGCGCAACGAATCTTTTTCAAAGGCAGAAATGGAATATTGCCTTTGGCTGGATGCAGACGATGTTATCCCGGAATACTGCATAGAACAATGGTTAAGGCTGAAACAATCACTTGGCAGGGATGAAAATTCCTGCGTCGATGTAGTAATGTCTCCTTACCACGTTGCATTTGACCCAATAGACGGAAAACCAGCGTTTACCTATTACCGGGAGCGGCTGCTTAGAAGGAACGCAGGATTCCAGTGGATAGGGCGGGTACATGAAGCCATTGTTCCATCTGGAAAGATTATCTATACAGATGCAGCGGTAGAACATCGAAAGGAAAAACCGCATGATTCAGAGAGAAACCTGCGGATATACCGAAAGCAGTTAGCGGAAGGAGCGGTTTTGGAGCCAAGGCAGCGTTTTTATTATGCTAGGGAACTGTTAGACAATGGGGAGTACCAGTCAGCGCAGGAAGAATTTATCCGTTTTTTAGGGGAGGGGAAGGGCTGGAAGGAGAACCAGTTGGAAGCCTGCCGCCGTCTGGCAGTCTGCTTGTATGCCCAGGGGAAGGAAAAAGAAGCATTGGCAGCACTTTTATGGGGGTTGTCCTATGATACTCCAAGGGCGGAACTTTGCTGTGATTTAGGGAAATATTTTTTGGAACGGGAAAATTGGGAGATGGCGGCCTATTGGTATCAACAGGCGTTAAACGCCAAACGGGATGATACGCGCGGCGCGTTTATATTAGAAGATTGTTATGGGTACCTGCCTTGTATCCAACTCTGCGTATGTTATGACCGTTTGGGGAACCAAAAAAAAGCAGAGGAATATAATGAAAGGGCAGGAAAATACAAACCTGACTCAACCGCATATCAATATAATAAAACCTATTTTGAAAGGACAAAAAACATATAGGGCAAATAATAATTGTATTATTCCTAAAGGTTGTGCCCTTTCAACTTGATAGATGGAAAGAGGAGGAGAATGCCTTTATGTATGATTATGAGCGCGTAAAGGTTTACCCCTATAATGGAAATAGCCGTTTGGATAGGCCAAATACGACCGTTTGCTGCCCGCCGTCTGCACCACCTTGTTCCTGCCCCTGTCCCTGTCCTGTTGGTCCTTGCCATCCAGGGCCACAGGGCCCAATGGGTCCGCAGGGTCCCCAAGGGGTTCCAGGTCCTACCGGGCCACAAGGCCCACAGGGGCCAGTAGGTCCCCAAGGTTCACAAGGATTTCCTGGACCTGCTGGGGCTCCTGGGGCGACGGGTCCCCAAGGTCCAATGGGCCCCCAGGGTCCCCAAGGTCCACAAGGTCCTCAGGGATCAGCTGGAGCCACCGGAGCACCTGGAGCGACAGGCCCGCAAGGACCTCAAGGACCAGCTGGAACCGCCGGAGCACCCGGAGCAACAGGCCCGCAGGGTCCGCAAGGCCC
>CAOJXI010000035.1 GCA_948465665.1 uncultured Clostridia bacterium
GTTCAGCTCTGCTGAACTCAGCCCGCCAGAGTTGGACAAAACCTCCAAGTTTCCTTGTAACCATCCAGCAAACCAACGGTTTGCCATGATGGCGTACCTAATGCCGATAACCTTAAAGCCTGTTCAGCAAAAAACGAACGCCCTTTTTATCAGGCGTTCGTTTTTATTCAATCTAAGTAAGAGGGAACTTTCCCCTTCCGTGATGAAATATGGGATTGTCTTTGAGAAACGGGCTTTTCCAGAGGAATTGCTTGTTCAATATCTTCCTGACTGTCTTTTTCCACAGGTTCAGCCTTTTTAGCCGCCGGAGTTTTTTCAACTTTCCTAGTTGAAGAGGGAGAAACTTTCCCTATTTTTCCGGTTTCCTGCTCAGACGGGCTTTCCTCCAAAGCAACCAGGTATTCCTTTAAGGGCCGAATTGCATCCCGTTTTAACTGGTAATACACAAATTGTTTTCGTTTTTCCGATTCAATTAAGCCTGAATCTTCCAATACTTCTAAATGCCGGCTGATCGTAGATTTTGTAAATGGAAAGTTTTGGGAGATGGCGCTTGCATTAAGCGGGCTGTCCCTAAGCAGTCTTAAAATTTCCCGCCGGGTTGGATCAGATAAGGCATCCCATGGGTCTTTCATAATTTTGGCTCACACTCCCTCCTGTCCCGTTTTGAACAATCTTTACAAAATATGACCAATTCTTATCTGAAAGTATATCATATTTTATTACAAATTGCAAATAGTAAACAGCTAAATAAAAGACAATGTTTTAAGCAGGAAAATCCAGAAGGTCAAAGTAACAGAAGAAAGAAGGGTTGCCATAACTACAATACTTGAGGAAAGTTCTGCATCGTTCCCCATATTTTTTGCCATGATATAGCAGGTAACGGTTGTAGGAGAACCCAGCATAACTAAAATAGCTACTAATTCGCTTCCCCGGAACCCCATTAAAACTGCCAATGGAAAAAATACGGCAGGAATTACTAACAGTTTAATGATTGACGCGGCTAAAGTAGGTTTCAGTTTTGCAATAGCCCTGCTGCCTTCAAAGTTAGCGCCCACCACCAGTAAAGCAATCGGGGTAGCTGTCCCGGCAACATTGGCGATTGTTTTAGAGAGTATAACAGGAAGCTGAATATTAAAAAGGGAAAATGGAACCCCAAGAGCAATGCCAATTATAATTGGATTTTTCAGCACGTTAAAAAATGCCTTTTTAATATTTTCCTTCCGGTTTTCCGCCTGATTGTCCTGGGAGCAAAAGGTTAAAATAATGACAGAGTAGATGTTAAACAATGGAACAGCCGAAACAATCATTAACGGGGCCATGCCGGAATCCCCATAAATATTTTCCACAAAAGCAATTCCTAAGACAGCAGCGCTGCCCCTTGCGGCGGCCTGTGTAAAAGCGCCTACCATAGATTTATCTTTTATGAAAAGGGATGCCAACCCCCAAATCCCCAGGAACATAATGGTAGTAGCCGCCATGCAAAATAGTACAAAGTTTAGTTGAAAGCCTTCCTTGAGATTTGTTGTTGCAATGTCCCTGAACAGCAGCACTGGAAGGGCAACTTTAAAAACATACTTATCCGCCACAGACAAAAAGTTCTTATTAAAAAGTTTTATCTGCATTAGGAACCATCCCAGAACCATTACAAGGAAAACCGGCATTGTCGCGTTTAAGCTAAATAGAAAATTACCCAAGTTTACCACCAGTCCGTTTCTGATATTTTTTGTCCAAATATGGGGGGTACTTTGAAATATTCTAACATATGGGCAGGAATAGGACAAGGGCAAAACTTGAACTTATATGGAAAAACCCCTTTACCTTTCCAGAATAGTATGTTATTATTTAAACAAGCGAGACAAGCTGTCCACGGACGCAAAATTAAAGGAGGTTTTCGACATGGGACATTTACAAGGTAAAGTTGCCATTATTACTGGTGCAGGACGCGCTACCCTCAGCGATGGCCGCTGTGGTTCTATTGGTTATGGTATTGCCACCGCCTACGCAAAGGAAGGGGCAAATATTGTAATCACAGGGCGCAATGTCCAAAAGCTGACTGACGCTAAGGAAGAACTGGAAAGACTGTATGGGATTAAGGTGCTTCCGATCCAGGCTGACGTAAGCGCCGGCTCTGATAATGAAGCTGTTGTACAGAATGTTATTGACCAGACCATTAAAGAATTTGGCCATATTGATGTGCTTATCAATAACGCCCAAGCTTCCGCGTCCGGCGTGCCTTTGGCACAGCATACCACGGAACAGTTTAATTTAGCCCTTTATTCCGGGCTGTATGCTGCTTTCTACTATATGAAAGCCTGCTATCCTTATTTGAAGGAAACAAAGGGTTCTGTCATTAACTTTGCTTCCGGCGCCGGGCTGTTCGGCAACTTTGGACAATGTTCTTATGCTGCCGCAAAAGAAGGCATCCGCGGCCTTACCCGCGTTGCCGCTACCGAATGGGGCCCTGATGGGATTAACGTCAATATTATCTGCCCCATTGCCTGGACTGCCCAGTTGGAGAACTTTGAAAAAGCATACCCTGACGCTTTTAAGGCAAACGTGAAAATGCCTCCTATGGGGCATTACGGCGATTCTGAACTTGAAATCGGCCGGGTCTGCGTTCAGTTGGCTTCCCCGGACTTTAAGTACCTTACCGGCGAAACCCTTACTTTGGAAGGCGGCATGGGCCTGCGTCCATAAGGGTTTTCAAAAACTTGTAAATTCGCAGCCCCCCTTTGGATACCGTTTCAGTATCCAAAGGGGGGCTTTTTTCGTTTGTGGCAGGGTTTATCGGGAGGCTTGGCTTAATGCGTCATAAAAAGCCTGATAATCATCTTTTTTTAAATACAGCGGGTATAGGACTCATCTTTATTCTTATAGACAGCTAATTCTCTATCTTCTGCCTGGAAAACCCATTGCTCGCCATTTTTAAGGCTGATGCCAACGATAAAACCATTTTGAGGGGAAGTGATTGGGTTTACCATTGTATCCTCAATGTATTCTTCATTGTATATCCGCATTGTACACAATACATTATAAATATTTTCCATTTTCTGTGCGTTCGATGTTTCAATATGGAAAGAATTGTTTTGCATAGAACCTGATGCGTTAATAGAAGTTATATTTTCCGGCTTTATATTTTCGGAAATCGAAAATATATGGGTCGGATTCTTTTCGGAAATCTGCTTTAGGCCTTGTAATAATCTGTCACATTCTCCTTTTTGCAGAGAATAACTGATACTATAATTCATATCCGAAGACCTAATGGACAAATATGTTTCTCCAATATCTCCAAAATCAATCCGGTATCCTACCCCCGTATTAAAATTAAGGGATATCGTTTTTTCGCCCAGAGGGGGATTATTATGATCGACCGGTTCATCCACTACCTTTTGGCTTTTGTCCTTTGGGGCGGCTGTTTTTTCCGATTCCAGCAGGTTCAGCGCGGTTTCAAGCTGTTTTTTGCTGCTTATCCTGTGATAAGTGTACCTCTCCGGGTTATAGCTGTATGCTTCCAATACTTCTGCGCCAAAGTAGGTCAAAGTTTCGTCAGGCTTTGCAGGGGTTTCCGATGGTGCAGGAGCGGGCAATGAAGACGGGATTTGGCTTGGCACTGGTTCTGCGGGCCGCCCTGGGGCGGGGTTTGTCTCTAGGTCAAGACTGTTCTCGTATGCTGTCACGAAATCCTCCAGCTCCTGCTTGGTGCATTTGGTCAGGTTGATCTGCTGCGTCTTCTCCCCGGAGTTGTCGGTCAGGTACGCATATTCAATCGGCCCGTCAGGCTTCATCGCACCTACCAGCAGCACCAGGTTTTCCTCATTTTCCACCGGATAAGATACAATATAAATCCCGCTTCCTACATCCCCGTTATCTGTATAGCCTTCAAAATCCTCCCATGTCAAAGGTTCGCCGCCCTGGGCTTTCTTTACAAGGGCCTTCATGTCCGACAGGCTGATTTCCAGCTTTTTGTCATCCACGGTCAGTTCCACAGGCTCCGGTGGGATGTCGCCGCTTTTGTTGGGAAGCTCCTTCTTATCAAGGTATCCCATCAGGCTGTCATAGGTTTGCTGGGAAATTTGGGAGCGGTAATCCATAGGATGTTCCACATAATACTTTCCGTCCTCCTGGTAAACAAAGTATACCCGGAAACCTCCTTCCCCGATTTCCACCCGCAGGAATTCCTCCGCGTCCGGGAATTGGGACGTGCTTTTTTCCGTGTCATAAGAATTAAGCAGCAGGGACGGAAGCTGCATATTTACAAAGCTGTTATACAAGGCGTTATGCTGGACAACTGCCCCCTGCTGGTACAGCGTAAAAGATGAAACATACTCACCCATTGATTCCATATCCAGCGCCACATAAGTTTCCGGCCCGCCGTCCTTGTCATGTTCAATGACCTGGTATCCGATATTAAGCCATTCCCCTGGCTGGATGTCATCCAGCCAGTTCCCTTTCTTTTCATCGTTCCGGCGGATATAAATTTCAGTCCCGGCTTCCCCTTCCGCGCAGTCAGTAATAATGCGGGCGGAAATAATGCCGTTGGACTTGCTGTCTGCTTCTGCCTGCAAATTGGAATATACAATGGATTCTGCTGAATTTTCCTCCTTTGGCGATGCAATGCATATGGCAGCTACCGCAATACACAATACCAATGCTACAATAATAACTGCCAGGGTTGGTTTCTTATATTTCAAAATATTCTGTATCCTTTCTTTGGCGGAATTTTCCCCAAATGCCAAAGGGCTTCCTATCATCTTTTTCCCTACAGCAAGGTTTAAAATAGACCGGCTGTAATTTACTCGGATATCAACTCCCATTTTCTTTAACACTGCCTCGTCGCAGGCATATTCCATTTCAGCAGAAGCCAGCTTCTGGAAATTCCACACAATGGGGTTAAACCAATGGACGCACAGCGCCAGGTAATACAATATCTTTACCAGGTGATCCTTCCGGCGGATATGGGTTTGTTCATGCAGCAAAATATAATCCAGTTCATCCTCGTGAATTGTCAGGGGAAGGTAAATTTTCGGGCGGATAACGCCGCAGACAAAGGGTCCTGGTATCCGATCCGAGCAATACACATTTTCCCCAAGCTGGGGGCATTTTACTGCGTCGGCAACCTTATGCCTGAGCATCCAGTAAGTAACAACGCCATACCCTGCCATTCCAAGGAACCCCGCCAGCCATATCCACAACAGGACAGGGATTTGTTTATCAGAGGCTTTTTCTGCCGGGATGGTGCTGTCCGGTTTTGTGAGGACAACAGGGATTTTAACTATATTATCCTCCCGCGGCATTACCCCTGCTGCAACCGCACGGTCAAAACCCGGCTCCCCCTGAAGATGGACTTCATAATCCCCTACGGGGGATTCAGGAACCTGCTGTACCAGCTTTACCGCGCTTTCTACTGGGGACAACTGGAACAGCCCCACCGGCAGGGGAATCCCCACTGGGCAGAGCAGGCGGACAGCTACGACCAGGCACATCAGCGAACACATATATTTTGGGGCCTTTATCCAATCTAAGACCAACAGCAAAAGCCCTACTGCCAATATGGTCAATGTACCAAAGAGGGACATTTTTATCATTGTTACAAAGAATTCCGACAGCATTTTGTTTTCCTCCTTTGCTTATCTCCCTTTCCCCTGCTTCGCCTGGTAATTGTCTATCAGTTCCCTGATTTCCTGGGCTTCCGCATCGGATAGGCCCTGCTCCCCTAGGAAGGCGGCTATAAATTTCGGCAGGGATCCCCCAAAGGCTTTATCCAGTACCGCCTGGCCTTCCTGCTTTTGGACTTGCTCCTTTTTGGCTAATGAAGTAACAATGGCTGTTTCGTTTTGAAGGATGCCTTTGTTGCAGAGCTTTTTGAGAACTGTATAGGTGGTGGTTCGTTTCCAGCCTAGGCGCTGTTCGCAGATTTTACATAATTCGCCGGATTGGATTGGCCCTGTTTCCCAGACGATGGAGGCTAAACGGTATTCGGAATCAAATAGTTTTTGCTTTTGCGGCATTTTTTACACTCCTCTTGTGATGTTAGTTCTCCTTTAGTCTAGCACGATAGACTAAAGATGTCAAGGGGTATGTACCATTAAATGATGGGAATTTGATAAAGCTGATTTGCGGGGGAAAGCTAAGACGAGTACAAGCTGGGGCGGATTAAAAAGGTTTCGGGTCCAGGGGGTTGTGCAGCGGAGCTGCACTCCTAAAAAGCCCCCTGGTCGCCAGTTCAGCGCGCTGAACTGAACCCGCCAGAGTTGGACAGAGCTGAAAGTTTCCTCTTGCAGCCATCCAGCAAACCAACGGTTTGCGGATGATGGCGTACCTAAGACCGATAACCTTACCATTCAGAAAAGACCTTTCATCGAATTCATGTTAAATAAAGACAGCGCAGCCATAAAGACTGCGCTGCAAAAAATGTATTCACTAAAATGTCATCGGTTAGGATACAGGAATACCTTATAATGCCTTAACGCTTTCAGCAATCTGCTTGCAAGCCTTCTCCAGAACCTTCCAGGGAGAGCCAATATTCATCCGTTCAAACCCAACACCTTCCGGCCCAAATACAGAACCGTCATTCAGCCAAACCTTGGCCTTTTCAAGCATAAAGGCATCAACCTTTTCCGGCGGGACGGGAATCCCTCTGCAATCCAGCCATAAAAGATATGTGCCCTCCGGCTGGATTACCTTAACCTGCGGAAGCTCGTTTTCAAAGAATTCTGTGGTCTTCCTTACATTATCCTGAAGATAAACCTTGACTTCTTCCAGCCATTCTTCCCCGCACTCATAGGCGGCCTGGCAGGCAGTCAAACCAAAAATAGCAGGTTCCCCGCAATGCCATAAATCCAAAACATCTTTAAATTTCTGCCGGATTTCAGGGTTCGGGATAAAAATATTAGAAGTTTTCAGCCCAGCAAGGTTAAAGGACTTGCTGGGGGCGGTACAGGTAATACAGATATCCCTGAAATCCTCCCGGAGTGAAGCAAAGGGGGTATGGGCAAATCCTTCCCATACAAAATCACAATGGATTTCATCCGAAACAACTGTTACATGATGTTTCAGGCAGATCTCCCCCATACGGGTTAATTCCTCTTGGGTCCATACACGCCCTACGGGATTATGGGGGCTGCAAAGGATAAACAATTTAATATGTTCATCCATAATTTTCTTTTCAAAATCCTCGAAATCAATCGTATACCGTTTCCCGTCAAAAAGCAGAGGATTACGGACAGTACGGCGGCGGCTGTCCTCAATCGCATGGGCAAAAGGATGGTAAACCGGGCTTTGAATCAAAACCGCGTCTCCCTGCTGCGTGAAAGCCGAAATTGCCGCGCTGACGGCATATACCACCCCTGGAGTGCGGGTCATCCAGTCTTCCTCCAATTTCCACTGGAACCGGCGCTCAAACCAGGACTGGATTGCTTTTATGTATCCTTCCCCCACTTTGGTATAACCAAAAACGCCATGTTCACACCGTTCATGGACACGCTGAATGATTTCATCTGAAGATCGGAAGTCCATATCGGCTATCCACAGGGAGATCATATCAGGCGTTTTGCCATTTGCTGGATCAAACGTATGCTTTATGCTGTCGGAGTGGCTTCGGTCTATGATTTCGTCAAAATTGTAGCGTCCCATTTCTTGGGCCTCCTTTTTCTTTCCCCTGAATTTTGGGGTTTTATTCTATGCCGGAAAGTTTGCAGCGGGGGATGGACTGCGCTCCAGGTTGGGAGGAACGTATTATCTCTATTATACATGAATTGTCGCAAAATGGAATAGTTTGTTGAAAAGAAAAATAAGACATTTTATGAGATAAAGAGACAGAGATTGACAAATATTAGGGCAAAAAATGACTACTGGAATAAATTTTATTGTCTTTCCATGATTTGGGTGTATGGAAACAGAAAGCAGCGTTCCTGTCTCCCTTTCATGGGGTACAGAAACGCTGCTTTCCGATATGGTATTAACCATGGGTTTGATGAGAAGTTCCTCTGAATTGTAAGGTTATCGGTATTGGGTACGCCATCATGGCAAACCGTTGGTTTGCTGGATGGTTACAAGGAAACTTGGAGGTTTTTGTCCAACTCTGGCGGGCTGAGTTCAGCAGAGCTGAACTAGGACGAAGCGGAAGAAAGCCCGCCATAATGGGGCTGCTGGGGTATTTCACGCCTGCGGGCGCGACCAGGGGGCTTTTGAGGAAAGCCCCCTGGACCCGAAACCTTTTTAATCCGCCCCTGCTTGTACTCATCTTAGCTTATCCCCGCAAATGAGCTTTACTGTCCAATAATCCGAAAATAACCCTTTTTCTGCTTTTCCTCAGATTTCTCTTGTTTCTTTTTAGGGACATAACAAAGGTTAATCGTAAATTCAAAGCTCCCCAATACTGAAGCCAACCCTACTGCCGCCGCACATATAGAGCAAACCACAATACACAAGGAAATCAGATGGAACTTATCCTTTTCCTGTTTCCTGGAACCTCTAAAATTCTTATGGAACCCTGCTCTTTTCCGGGTATTCCGGCCGCTGTTAAATTTCATAAAGCATACATCCTTTCCATATAAAAAGCAAGGAATATAAAGCAAATTCGTCAATCAGCGAATCAGCTATTTAGCCAATCCGGCAATATAATCTATCCGATCCGGGTAACTAGAGAATTGGCTGTAGAAAAAGATATCCGCCATACCGGTTCTGGTTAAGGCTTCTGATTCCCTCTGTATCATGTCAGAGTTTATCTGTAAGCTGTTGGTTCCGTCACATTCCACAACTGCGCGGTACCCCCCGTTTTCCATGGTTTGCGAATCCAGGAATGGTTTTAAAGCGTCAGCGGCAGTATTGATAACCAGGGCAGGTTCCGCATTGCTTTCTAAAACCACATCTCCAAAAATGTATTGGTTGCTGAATTGATTCTGCAAATGGCTGAGGGAAAAGTCAATGTAAATGGGGCATTGGAAGCGCTCCAAAGGATTTCCTTCTCCATAGGTAAAATCATTTGCATCAATAATGTCCATTGCCCGTATCATAATGGACATATCCACTTCCATGGAACTGAGCCGTTCCTGAATCTGGGAGGCAAAGTTTTCCAGAACGTCTGCCTTTGAGGTATTGCCTGCCTCCGCCCCAAAATAGACATTTTCCAGTTGATAGCCCCACGGGAATTGAAGCCCCGCAAGAATGACTTCCTGAAAACCGAGTTCAGCGCTTTCTACAGCAAGCTGGAGCACATAGTTCCGCGCTTCCTGGGCATAAGGGTTAAGCCAGGGCTGTCCCCCGTTGTCAGGGGTATTGTCATACCAGAGCATGTTTTCGTTTTGATAGAAACATCCCATCCGGCGCAGGCTGTAAGATGCAACATGATCTTCAAACGCATATACCCGCGCAATGGGCCGCAGCCCCTTTTCAGAAATAGCCTTGGCAGCTTCGCCTAAATCAACGGCAACATCGGAAATTGCAAGGGCTTCCTGCGCCGTTTTAACCTTGGACAAATGAAGAACTGCTCCGTTTTCATTTTTGATGTCTACAACAACTGCCGACGCTCCGTTTTTTAATGCGTTCTCTAAAAATCCATCCAGTTTTATCGGGTCGGACAGAATGGAATGGGCAAGGTATACCGCCCGTACATTCTGCCTTTCTACTGGTTCGGATTCTGCCGGCTGAGAAGAAGACGGCTCCGACGATGTTTCAGAAGAACTTTCTTCAGGCAGAACAGACGACTCCCCCTGGGGGTTTTCTTCCCCCCTCCTGGTAATGTATTCCATAACCGGTTCATATATGGCGATTCCTACCACTACGAGGGTAGCTACTAAAACCGCCCATATCAGCATCAGAAAAAATGTCACAACCGGCCGTCTGCGCTGTCCTAAATATCCATGATACCGTTTTATCTTAATTGGCTTCTTCGCCAACTTGCATCACCCTTCCTACAATACGCAGCTTCCGTTTAAAGGGGAAGCTGATGGCCAGACAGTCCGTAAAACGCCAGGGACATTATGCCGATATATAGAACCATTGCCGGGAAACCCCGGAAAGAACGGGGCAGCGCGGAAAGTTCGCTCCGCTTCCTCCCCTCTACCACCAGCCAGTAAGCAATTGTAAACCCAACCCCCGTCCCAAAGCCAAATCCCATGGACTGGGCAAAGGTATACTGCACTGCTGACAGCATTACCGAACCAAGCACTGCACAGTTAAACGCCGCCAAAGACAAATATCCGTTTGCCCTTGATGAAATACGTTTTGGCAGAAGCATCAAAGCATAATGGCAGATTACATATATGACAGACATTCCAATAAGGTAAACAATAGAACGGTATGCGCTCGCCCACTTCCATTCGGCAAGCATCCCGCTGAGCCAGTAACCGGCCATTGTGGAAAGCATTGTCATAATTGTCACCATGCCTCCGTAAACCAGTATCTGCCGCCCGCGGTGTACGGTGAAAACCGTCTTTCCAATTCCAAGCGCACGTGTAAAAATGGCATTTTCCAGCGTAATCGCGGTCATTGCCAATATAATAAATTCTGTTAAGAATTCCATATGGCCCTCCAATCCAATTTCCTTAATTATCTAATTTATTCCGCGATGAGCCTTCAAACACATTATACCCATTCTGGGCAGCAATTTCTTCTTTTTTCAGCTGTTCTTCCTGTGCCATTTTTTCCTTTTTTTCTTTTTTCCCCTTTTTAGGTTTGTCCTGGGATACAGAATCTTTTTCCAAAACAGAGGACTTGGAGTTTTTGGCCCGCTTTTTTGCCAACTGGATAAAGCATCTCTCCAAGAACTGGTAGACAGCTGCAAAATATCCCAAAATTATGAAACCGCCAAAAGAATACTGGATTGGGGAAAGCTGGAACGGCATATCTAAAGGCCGTCCCCACAAAGCACCGCTTCCCAATGGTTCACGAATTAGGGAGACCCCAAATAATACCAGCGCAAAACCTGCTGAATAGCAAAGGGCGTTGAGAAGGGCAAGCCCTGGTTTTTCTTCTGTGATGCGGTGGGAAAGCGCAGGGATTAACACCGCAGGGTTTAACGCCATCAGGGCAAAGTATACACCCAGCGAATCAAATACAGCCGGGAACAGGGAGGAAAGGAACAGCCGTAACGGAATCAGCGCCACAGCCCCTACAAGGGAATAGACAACCATTCTCAGCCATTGGGGGATGTATTTGGCAAAAAGGGAAGCAATCAAAAAAACAGGGACAGCGGTACAAACCATTGCAGCCGACAGGACAGCAGCGTTTTTCATAGAGGTTGTGGAGATGACAGCAAAGGGAACGCCCAGCCCTAAAGCAAGAACCGGGTTTTCCCACAAAATCCCGTCGAAAAGGTGGAACAATTTTTTATTTTTTGAAGTTGACGAGTTCAACGCACACCCTCCTTATATATTCTTTTGCTGAAATAGCGCCGCGGTCAATCGCGAAAGCAAGGGCGTTGCAGAACAAAACAGCGAACATCCCGCCCTGTTCAAATCCTCCGTAATACCGGAAAAGCATCGTAAACAGTCCGGCGAGCAATCCATAGAGGAAACGCCCCCAGCCCGTTTTGGGAGAAGTGACAGGATCGGTTATCATATAAATCGCCGTAAAAATAACCGAGCCGGAAAAGAGTTCAAAACAAACGGAATTTAAAGGGGATGTGGGAATCCGCGAGAAAAAGAAGGAGAACACAGCTGCGGAAAAGACAAATCCCAAAGGAATCCGCCAATCGGCAGTTTTCCGGGCAAGGAGGAATATTAGACAAGTTGCCATGACTAAAATGTGAGTGGCCCCCATTGGCCCTGCAAAATTGCCCAGCAGAAGCTCCTGCCAGTCAATAGACGGGATACCGCCCAGTTTAAGGGTGTGGGCTGAACCCTCCATCAGCCGCGCCGTCACCTCCCCGGTTGCTTCCAGGCGTTCCAGCGGCTGTGGGTAATGAAACACCAACTGGGGCCAGCAGACAGCTACAAAGGCAAATCCAGCGGCAGCAGGGTTAAACAAATTATTCCCTGTCCCTCCAAAGGGCTGTTTTACCACAAGGATTGCAAATAATCCAGCGGCGGCAGGGACATAGTACGGAATAGAAGCAGGCAAAAGCATTGCGATTACCAATCCTGTCACCACTGGCGAAAGGTCTGCAAACATCCATTTCCGCCTGGCAATCCAGTTGCATAAGCAGTCCGCGATTTTACAGGCTGCCACGGAACACAATGCCACCATCAAAGGGCGTGAGCCATAAAAATAACACGCCATTACCAGCAGGGGAAGCATGGCAATTACCATATCCCCCATCATTGCGTTGCTGCTGTCCCTGGAAAGCAGAATCAACGGTTTACGCTTTGTCAAAGGCCGCTTGGCGGCAGGTATAAATTCCTTCATGATTCTTTTACCTCCTGGGATTGCTTTGTCTGGGAATCCTTCGCCGTTTTAGATGATGGCGTTCGTTTTACTGTCGTTTTCGCTTTTTTTGCGACTGGACGGATTGCCGCCTTTTTAGGCGCGGCATGTTCCTCTGGTGTGGGAACGACTTCAACGGCGGCAGCGGCTTTCTTCCTTGGCGTGGATTTTTTCGCTTTAGCTGTTTCAGTTGAGGCGGCATCCGCTTCCGCTTTAGAAGGCGCGGCTTCTGCCGGCTTTTTAACAGGCTCTTTCTTTTTTCTTACAGGCTTTGAAACCGCTGGCTTTTCGGGTTCCTCTGCCGCTGGAGAAACTTCAGGTTTTAAAGCCGGACTTTCCTTTTCTTCCGCCGCTTCCCCGGCGGTATCCGCTTTCTTGGGTGTGCGGGACTTCCGTGGTTTTTTGGTTTTAACCGGTTTGGGTTCAGCAGGAACTTCATCCTCCGCTGGAATAGTTTCTTCTGGTTCTGTTATTTTCTCTGATTCTTTCGCTTCATCTGATCTTTCAGGTACAGGGGAGGACTCCTCTTTCAAAGGCTCAGGCTCTCTTTCCGGTTCTGCTTCTTCCGGCTGGGAAACCTGGATGATTGGGGATGGTTCTATTGTTTCCACTGGCTCAAGCTCTTTTTCATCGCTTTCAGGAGTGTATTGGCTTTCAACATTATCGGTTTCCTGCTCCTCTGTCTGTTTTATCTTTTTAACTTCCCTGCCAAAAAGGGTTTCCTGCATGGCGAGGATTTCCGCCGCTTCCTCTTTGGAAATATCATTCAATTCCGGTTCATCGGACAATATATCCTGGGGCTCCGTCCATTCTTCCGGTGGATTTGCCGGAATCGTTTCTTCTGGTTCCTTAGATTCGATTGAAATCTCCTTTACTTCTGGCTGTGCTGGCTGTCCTGCTTCTTCTGCGGGAAGCACCTCAGATAATCCCGCTGGAATTTCAGGGACAGCTTCCTTTTGAGCGGGAACATCCTCTTTTACATCCATATGCACTATTTTTTCTGATGCAAAGGCAAGTTCCTTGCCCTGCCGGAGAACTGGAACCAAATCCAGATGCGAGGGGCAGGCATAAGTACACGCTCCACATTCAAAACATCTCTCATATCCCATGCTCCATAAAAACGACGCCTGTTTATGCAGGGATGCTGCATATAAATAAAAAACCGGAAGATGTTGGGGACAGACATCCATACAACGCCCGCAGCCGATACAGGGGGCGGGGGCAGCATGGTCGTACCTGTGAAACGCCAGAATTGCTTTTGTGTTTGGCTCAACATAAGTAGTTTCCGGGTTTAAAATCGGTTCAGCGGTCAAGGAACCGGTTGAACAAATATAAGTCGGCTCGTCTGACAGGCCGCAAAACTCCAAAGCCCGTTTTACAGGCATCCCCAAGGGAAGCTCTGCATTAAACGGTGCTGCTACACAGTCCCCTGCCAGGGTGACAAAGGCGGTTGTCTGACGGCGCATCTCGAAAACTGCCCGGTGCAGATGCACCATTGCCCCGGTTCCTATGTATAAAACGCCGTTTTTCTCACCTTTTTCACGTTCCGCAAGGTCAATGGGGTATTTTCCGCCAAACCGGCGGATTACAAGGTCATCCCGGTCTGGGATTTTGGTGCTAAAGGCAATCAGGCTGTGGTAAACTGCTGCAAACTGTTTTTCAGGCGCTACCCCAAGGGCTTTGCCGCAGAGCTTAAGCCCGGACGCCACTTCATCCTGGCGCTGGATGAGCAGAACTAAGCGGCTGGACAAATAAGGTTCATCATCAATCGCGTCAGCGGCTACCTCTTTACACTGTCCCGACCAGCTTTCTAACTTTTCCCACAGGGGTTTTCCATCTAATTCATCAAAAATTTCCGCAATTTTGGCTGTTTCTATAATCTGTTCCGCTGATATGTCCTTCAAATCCTTTACTTCCGATATCAGACGGCTTACTGCTACATTTTCTGTAAACACCTGGATTTCCCGATTAATTGCCGGTTCCTTTTTCTGCTCCGGCTTGATTCCACGCCTAAATATTGACATCATGGCGGCTTATTCGGCCTCCTTTATCTTCTATAATAACGGAACGCGAAATAATTGTCCATTCAATCAGTTGAACATTTTCAGCTGACATGTGTTTAAATTATGCCGCTTCCTGTGTTTTTCATAAATTAACTTATTATTTTGCCTGTCCATTCCATATTCATACGCAAGGAGGAATCAGATCATGCGATTTGAGCCACAGAAGAAGGGAAAACTTAAAGTAATCCTTACCCCGCAGGATATGGCTTCCCTCAGCCTTACTTACGACCAAATGGACTATAACGACCGCAAAACGCGGCTTCTGCTTTCCAAGCTGCTGGAAACTGCCCGGCAAAAGGGGCGTTTCCTCTATCCAGACAACAGCAGGCTTTTAATCGAACTTTTCCCCACACTGGAGGGAGGTTGTGTCCTTCTTTTTACCATACTGGCAGCAGGCGGACAAGAACCATCTGCTGCAAACGATACATTTGCCTTTTCATTCCAAAGTTTGGAGCCTTTGGGACAGACTGCGGCAAGGCTGGACGCACTGCAAGCACTGCCAGGCTCAGAGGGATGCGTCTGCACCCTATACAGGCTCAACGAAGAATACCGCCTTTTATGCCAGCTCAGGCGGCCAATCGGGCCAGACAGGCAGCGCAGCCATCCATGTTTAAAAGAACTGCGAAAACACGGGAGGGAAGCAGGTACCGGGAGGATTGCCGCAGCATACTGCGAAGAACATGGGGCGCTGCTTGCCGCCCAAGACGCACTAAAAAAACTTGCATTATGCTGGAAATAAATACAAGTTCACCTTTTTCCGCGCAAACCCTCCAGGGCAGCGGAATAATCCGGCTGACCAAAGACCGCCGAACCCGCTACTAAGATATTTGCACCGTTTTCAATTACAACAGGGGCTGTGGAGGCGTTGATGCCGCCGTCTACCTCGAAATCCACAGGATATCCCATTTTTTTACAGCGCTGGGACAGGTCAGACAGCTTTTCCATTGTCTCCATTCGGAATTTCTGCCCGCCAAAGCCCGGTTCTACCGTCATAACCAATACCATATCCACATCTTTTAAATAGGGATATACTGCTTTTGCAGGAGTACTTGGTTTTAAAGACAATCCTGCACGTTTATTCATACGATGAATTTCGGAAATTACCTCTGATGGGTCAGAATCTGCTTCCACATGAAAAGTTATGATATCTGCCCCTGCTTCCGAAAAAGCTGAAATATACTTTATGGGTTCTGATAACATTAAGTGTACATCCAAAATTAAATTTGTCTGGGGGCGCAGACAGGCTGTGACAGGCACCCCAAACGTTATGTTAGGGACAAAATGTCCATCCATTACATCAATATGAAGCATTTCTGCTCCTGCGGCTTCAATTTTCCGCACCTCATCCCCTAACTGCCAAATGTCGGCAGCCAGAATCGAAGGCGATACTTTAACCATTTTGATACCTCCCAGATCATACGAGTAAAGCGGAAAAGCTAAAGATACCTGCCATCAAAGGCAAATTAAAAAGGTTTCGGGTCCAGGGGGTTGTGCAGCGGAGCTGCACTCCTCAAAAGCCCCCTGGTCGCCAGTTCAGCTCTGCTGAACTGAACCCGCCAGGCGCGAAATACCCCAGC
>CAOJXI010000036.1 GCA_948465665.1 uncultured Clostridia bacterium
CGCTGGGGTATTTCGCGCCTGGCGGGTTCAGTTCAGCGCGCTGAACTGGCGACCAGGGGGCTTTTTAGGAGTGCAGCTCCGCTGCACAACCCCCTGGACCCGAAACCTTTTTAAGCCGCGCCCTAGCTTTGCTCTCGTTTTAGCTTACTCCCGCGCTTTACATTATCTCAAATTACTGCCACCGGACGTGGTACTGTCTGCGGGGGGACAATAGGCTGATGTGTTTCCTGCTCAACAACTGATTCCGTTTCCTCAACAGAGCGAACCAAAGCTGTAACCAATACAGTTTCAATCTGTTTAGCAGTCACAAATTGAATCCCCTCCTTCACCACTGGATCAACCTCATCCAAATCGGAAAAGTTCTCCTCAGGAATCACAACTGTTTTTATCCCAGCCCGATAAGCGGCCATAGTTTTTTCCTTCAATCCACCGATAGGCAGAACGCGGCCCCGCAGGGTAATCTCCCCTGTCATCGCCACATCCCGGCGCACCGGAATACCGGATAAAGCGGAAGTCACCGCAGTACAGATAGTAACGCCGGCAGAAGGGCCGTCCTTGGGAACCGCGCCTTCTGGCACATGGATATGGATATCTTTATTTTTATAAAAGTCCTTGTCAATGTGATACCGTTCCGCGCAGGAACGAATGTAGGTAACAGCGGCCTTGGCAGATTCCTTCATCACATCGCCCAAAGAGCCAGTCAGTTCCAGTTTGCCGGAGCCTTCCAGCACAGAAACTTCAACCTGAAGCATTTCCCCGCCAACAGAAGTCCATGCCAAGCCATTGACCATGCCGATTTCGTCGTCCAGTTCAATACGTTCTGGATGGTATTTCTTAGGCCCCAAAAATTCCTCCAAATCCGTACCATCAATCATGACCTTAGCGCTTCCGGTAACAATTTGTTTTGCAGCTTTGCGGCAAAGGGCAGCCAGCAGGCGTTCCAAACCGCGGACGCCCGACTCACGGGAATAAAAATCAATCAGCCCATAAACAGCCTCGTCAGAGAGTTTAAAGGTTTTGCTGTTCAGCCCATGGCGTTTCATTTGTTTTGGAAGCAGATGTCTGCGGGCAATCTGGAATTTTTCCTCCCTGGTATAGCTGGTGATAGAGATAACTTCCATACGGTCTAATAAAGGACGCGGGACAGAGTTCAAATCATTGGCTGTGGCAATAAACAGAACCTCGCTCAAATCAAAAGGAACCTCTATGTAATGATCCCGGAAAGCGTTATTCTGTTCTGCGTCCAATACTTCCAGCAGAGCGGAAGCCGGATCCCCGCGGAAATCGTTCCCCAGCTTATCAATTTCATCCAGCAGCAAAACGGGATTTCTGCTTTTGGCCTGTTTCAGCCCGTTTACAATCCGCCCCGGCATAGAACCAATGTAGGTTTTGCGGTGCCCGCGGATATCCGATTCATCCCGCACGCCGCCAAGGGAAATCCGCGCATAGTTGCGCCCCATCGCCTTTGCAATTGATTTTGCAATAGAAGTTTTCCCCACTCCGGGAGGGCCGTCCAGGCACAGAATCTGCCCTTTAATGTCCGGCGACAGTTTCCGAACTGCCATAACCTCTAAAATGCGTTCTTTTACTTTTGTCAGGCCATAGTGGTCTTTATCCAGTTGTTTCTGGGCCTTTGCCACATCTATTTTATCTTTGGTGCGTTCGTTCCAGGGAAGTTCCAGAACGTTGTCCAAATATCCCCGGATGACTGCGGCTTCCTGGCTGCTTCCCGACATCTTCATCAGCCTGTCAGCTTCTTTATGGAGTTTATCCTTGTACTCCTGTTCCATGTCCAGTCGTTTAATTGTTTCATGGTACCGGTACACATCGTCCCCAGTATCTTCCCCATCGCCGAGTTCCGCTGAAATTGCTTTCATCTGCTCCCGCAGGTAATATTCCCGCTGGTTCCTGTCAACCTGGTCGCGGACTTTTTCATAAATATCATGCTCTACTTCAAGGATATCGTTTTCCGCTTCCAGGATCGCCGCCATTCGTTCAAGGCGTTTGGTAATGGAGGATTCCTCCAGGATTTCCTGCTTCTGATCGTCCCGGATCGGGATATTCCCCGCAATGAATTCCACTAGGAAAACAGGGTCGTCGGTTGTCATAATAGACATAACCAGTTCCCTTGGCATCCGTGGGGACAGTGAAACATATTCGTCAAACTGATCTTTTACAGTACGCATTAAGGCATTTGCCATCATAGACGTTCTGCCGCGGTTTGGCTTCAGGGGGTACTCTTGTACAACTGCCTGGTAGAAGGGGGCGTTTTCCACTACCTCCAAAGTTTTGGCGCGGAACTTCCCTTCTACAAGTACTTTGACTGCTTCGCTTTGTGTCTTCAATATCTGTTTAATCTGCGCAACAACCCCCACCCGGTATAGTTGGGCGGCTTTTGGATTATCGTCACGGACATCTTTCTGAGCAACTAGGTAAATAAGCTGCTTTTTTGACATAGCCTCGTTAAGCGCCAATATGGACTTTTCCCTGCCTACATCAAAATGAAGCACCATTCTGGGATACAGCACCAACCCCCTGAGCGCCAGCATGGGCACTTTGAGCTGGAGCAGCTCTTTTTTCTTTTCTTCCATTGATTTCTCCCCTCCGCAATATACAACAGTATAGATTTATGTGCAATGTTCGCCTGCATCCTCTTTGTCCAACCCAAAAGAGTTTTCTAAAATGCTTGAATATGCGCAGAAGAACTTTCACAGGATGGATTTTTACAGCCTTCTGAAATCTCCACTAAAAAACTCCTGTTTTTAAAATTATATCGAAGTATTCTTTATTTTTCAAGTGCTGGAACAAAAGCTTTTGTCTGTATTTTGTAAACATTTTTACGTTTTTTTCTTTAAAAAGCATTTTTGGAAACAGTTGCGGCTTTTTTCCACATAAAATTGTTCTTTTTTCCGCTGTTTTGTCTCTTTTTTCGGACAAACCACCCAGTTTTAACGTAAATTGGCCTACCTTGGAATGTATGGAAACCTTACCACCCGCTCTTTTTTCAATTCGCAACGAAAAGGCACCGCCTCTCTGTCTGGGGCGGTGCCAAGCCTCATGCCATAGCTTATCAAACGGAAGTCCTCCGATTGTTTTTAGCATTAGACCTCGCCGGAATTCCAACTGTAATGGGATTCAGCTTGCGGGTAGGATCATATGAAAATTTTGGATGGGATTCTTTCCCGGTAATATAATCCTCGGTAATCTCCACTGAAGTAATGGTAGGATCGTTTGGACAGGTAAACATTAAATCCCCTAAAATCCCTTCAATAACAGACCTAAGTCCCCTCGCGCCAGTCTTACGTTCAATCGCTTGTGAAGCGACTGCCCGCAAAGCCTCATCCTGGAAGGAAAGTTCAATCCCATCCATTTTAAACAGTTGGACATATTGTTTAATGATAGAATTCTTAGGTTCGTTCAAAATCCGAACCAGAGAATCAATATCGAGAGCTTTCAAGGTAGTAATGACAGGAATACGTCCTACAAGTTCTGGAATCAACCCAAATTTCACTAAATCATAAGGCGTAACCTGGCTTAAAAGGTTGTCGCGGTCGCTTTCCTTGGTAGAACGCAGCGAGGACTCAAACCCCATAGAGGAAACAGCCACTCGGCGCTCAATTACTTGTTCAATGCCGTCGAAAGCCCCACCGCAAATAAAAAGGATATTTGTAGTATCAATTTGAATAAACTCCTGCTGGGGATGTTTTCTTCCCCCCTGCGGAGGTACGTTGGCAACCGTGCCCTCTAAAATCTTCAACAATGCCTGCTGAACACCCTCGCCGCTAACGTCCCTGGTAATGGAACGGTTTTCAGAACGGCGGGCAATCTTGTCAATTTCATCAATGTAAATGATTCCTCTTTGCGCTTTATCTACATCGAAATCAGCAGCCTGGATTAAGCGCAGCAGGATGTTTTCCACATCCTCGCCCACATAACCGGCTTCTGTCAAAGTAGTGGCGTCAGCAATTGCAAAAGGAACGTCAAGGATCCGGGCAAGAGTCCGGGCAAGTTCTGTTTTGCCAACGCCGGTTGGGCCAAGAAGAAGCACATTGCTTTTCTGCAGCTCAACAGAATCGTCATTCTCGCCGAAAAAGATACGTTTATAGTGGTTATAAACCGCCACAGCCAAAGACTTTTTTGCCTCATCCTGTCCAATGACGTGTTCATCCAGAATACGTTTAATCTCCATGGGGCGCGGGACGATTACCTCTTCTTTTTCCTTTTCTTTTTTGCGGGCAGCGGCTGGGGCGCGGTGAGGAGCCGGGGCATCCTCAAGGACATTGAGGCATAACTCAATACACTCGTTGCAGATACACACGCCCGGCCCGGCAATCATACGCTCTACCTGGCTTTGGAGCTTCCCGCAGAAGGAGCATCTTAAATTTTGGCTTTCATTAAACTTTGCCATGGATACACCAACCTTAATGTTTGTAAATCACTTTGTCAATTATCCCGTATTCTTTGGACTCCTCTGCGGTCATAAAGTGGTCACGCTCTGTATCCCTCTGAATTTCTTCCAAAGTGCGGCCTGTATTTTCCGCCAGCATTTCATTTAGTTGTTTTTTAATACGGAGCATCTGCTCAGCATGAATCTGCACATCAGTAGCCTGGCCTTTTGCACCGCCAGAGGGCTGATGGATCATAATTTCACTGTGCGGGAGAGCAATCCGCTTTCCTTTTGCACCGCCTGCTAAAAGGAAAGCGCCCATAGAGGCTGCCAACCCCAGACAGATGGTGGAAACATCGCACTTGATATACTGCATGGTATCATAGATAGCAAGGCCAGCAGAAACAGAGCCGCCGGGGCTATTAATATATAGCTGGATATCCTTTTCAGGGTCCTGCCCTTCCAAATACAGTAACTGGGCTACAACAAGGCTTGCACTTGCATCATTAACCTCGTCGCAGAGCATCACAATACGATCATTAAGCAGTCGGGAGAAAATATCATAAGAACGTTCTCCTCTGCCGGTTTGTTCTACTACCATTGGCACCAAGGCCATAAAAGCACCTCCTAATAAATGCCGCACAATCGGCGGGATGCGTTCCCTTTCAGCGAATGGGTGCGCCCCGCCCTTTTGTGCGCAGTTGAACTTTGTGGTCAGCGGCTGCCGTTCGTCCTTTTCCCAAGCTTAAAGCTCTGAACCCTGGCTTATCATTCCTTATTGATTTTCAGCGGATTCTTCTGCTGGTTCAGGTTTTGCCTCGGTAACAACGGCAGTATCCCGCACTAAGTCGATTGCCTTCTGGGAAATAATATCCTGCTTCACATCAGCTGCAGGGATGACCCCCTTGATCTTTTCTACTTCCATATTATAATTTTTAGCCAGTTCCGCATATTTGCTTTCTATTTCTTCTTCACTGGCTTCCAGGTTTTCAAGCTGGCCGATCTTTTCCAGCGCAAGGCGGATTTTTACCTGTTTCTCTGCCTGCTCTGCAAAGGTCTTGCGGAAAGCTTCCAAATCCATACCGACATACTGCAAATAAGTTTTTAAATCAAGCCCCTGCATTTGCAGGCGGTACTCGAAATTCTGCACCATTTCATCAATGCTGTATGTGATCATGCACTGGGGGATTTCCGCAGTCATGTTTCCAATGACGGTATCAATCAATTGGTTCTCAAAAGCTTCCTGGGCAGCTTTTTCACCGCGTTCCGTCAGCTTTTTCACAAGGTCGGCTTTTAGTTCGTCCAATGTGTCAAACTCGCTGACATCCTTTACAAACTCGTCGTCTACCTCTGGCAGTTCGCGGGTCTTAATCTCATGCAGCTTAATTTTAAATACTGTGGACTGCCCTTGCAGTTCCTTTGCCTGGTAATCTTCCGGGAATGTAACGGTGATATCAAATTCTTCCCCTACATTGTGCCCGATTACCTGGTCTTCAAACCCAGGGATAAACTGATTGGAGCCTATTGTCAGCGGGAATTTTTCCGCGCTGCCGCCTTCAAAGGTTTCCCCGTCCACATATCCTGTAAAGTCGATTACAACATTATCCCCTTTTTCTACAGGGCGGTCGTCTACATCAACCATCCGGGCATTGCGTTCCCGCAGGCGCTGGACTTCTGCGTCAACTTCCTTATCTGTAATCTCAACTTTATTCTTTGTTGCTGCAATGTTCTTATAATTTGCAATCTCAACTTCTGGTTTAACTGTCACAGTCGCTTTAAAAGCCACACCGTTTTCACGGCTCACCTCTGTAATTTCAATATCGGCGCGGTCAACAGGCTCAATGCCTGCTTCGTCTATTGCAGAAGAATAGGCGGCTGGGTACAGGCTGTTTACAGCTTCCTCATAGAAAAAGCTTTCGCCGTACATTTTTTCAATAAAGCTGCGGGGGGCTTTCCCTTTGCGGAACCCCGGAACGTTCACTTTATTCTTATTTCTACGGTATGCTGTTTCGACAGCTTTTTCAAATTCCTCGCTGCCAATGGCAATTTGCAGTTCGTAAGTATTGGTCTCAGTTTTGTTAGACGAAACTAAACTCATGGGATTATTTCCTCCTGTAATATGACCGTATCATTTTATCACGGCGGTCTGTCTAAAATTTGTCAGAGCCTGTTTAGTATCTCAACGTGTACGGATTAGCGAGCGGATTTTTTACCCAGCAAGGAAAAGAATCCGTGCGTTGGCAGGCAGCCAACGCGCAATCCTGCCGGATTGCAAAGATTTTTAACGCAGTCTAGGTGGAAAATCCGCCGCTAAGACGTGCGCGGGGAGATGCTAAACAGACTCTCAATCCTGCCATATTGTAAAGCCTGCCAGCCTTGGATATATCCGGGCAGCCGAGATTGGCAGCGGTCAGACAATGAATCCTTGTAATTATAGCACAATAAAAAGGTATTCGCAACCCCGCAGCGTCATTTTTTGGCAGTCAATTTCGCCAAATGTTATGAATTTAACAAAAAATCCGGCTTGCGGGCAGTAAAGCTGTCGGGATTTTATGCAGGCGGCGCTCCTTCCTCTTCCAGCGATTCCACCAAAACAGGGTCAAAGCGGAGAAAGTCGCAGGAAACAAGGGACATTTCAATCCCATGCCATGGCCCCAGAAAAGCGGCATGGATAGCGGAGCCGTGCAGATGCCCATAAAAACACCTGCGGACTTGGAATTCAAGCAGGGTATCCAAAATAGGCTTAGAGCGTTCAGAACCATATAGCGGCGGGTAATGGAGGAACACCAGCGGGGTAAGCCCCTGACGGACGCAGTCAGCAAGGGAGGCTTCCAGCCTTCCGGTTTCCCTGGCTAATACCTTGGCGTCCTGTGCTTCCCCGTTTTCAAAAATCCATCCCCTGGTTCCGCAGATGCCGAAAGGCCCGAAGGGAACGCAATTATTATGGAGAATAAAAAGGGAGTTTAAACCATTTTCCGAAAAAAAATGTTCCATTTTATTTCTGGTAGACCACCAATAGTCGTGATTTCCCTTTAAAAGAATCTTTTTTCCAGGAAGGCTGTGGAGGAACTGGAAATCCGCCAAAGACTGGGGCAGAGAAATCGCCCAGGAAATATCTCCTGCAACAACGACAGTATCTTCCGGTTTGACCTTTGCGCGCCAGTTTTGTTCCAGCCGCTGGACATAATGATCCCAGCCGCTGAAAATCTCCATGGGCTTGTCACAGCCCAAAGAAAGGTGGGTGTCTCCAATTGTATAAAGAGTCATCCTGTCTCCTTTCCGGCAGGAAGATCAAAGCCCAAGGAAGGCACAGACCGCCTGCTCCATCTGGTCTTTACCGCAGCACCCGGTAAAGCGGACAGGCTTTTCCCGAAGTTGGAGGAGCGGCAGGGGCTGGGGGGCATTGGAAAGCTGTTCCAGCCTTTCGGCAATGGAAAATTCCTCCTGGGCGGTAAGCGCCTGGAAGTTCTCCCCTGTCACTGCTTTCAGGACGCTGGAGGGGAATTTGTAAGGGCTGGCAGTAGAAACGACAACATTTTTTGTTTTATCCCCGGTGGTCTCCCGATACTGGCGGCAGGCATAGGCAGCAACGGCAGTATGGGGATCGCAGAGATAGGAAAACTCCTGGAAAAGCCGTTGGATTTCCTGTGCAGCCTGCTGGTCGTCACACCAGGCAGCGGAGAAACATTCATCCAGCTTTGCCTTAACTTCCGGGGCGATTTGGTACTCCCCTTCCCTGTTCAGGGAATCCATCAAACCGGAAACAAGCTTATCGTCCCCGCCGCTCAGGGCAAACAGCAGCCGCTCCAGGTTGCTGGAAACCAAAATATCCATTGAAGGAGAGGTTGTTGCATGAAACGGGCGTTTTTTGTTGTAGGTTCCGGTTTGGATGAAATCCGTCAGTACGTTATTGCGGTTAGACGCGCAAACCAGCCTTTGGATGGGAAGGCCCATTTCTTTCGCATAATAAGCAGCCAGAATATTTCCAAAATTCCCAGTGGGAACAGTAACGTTTATTTTTTCGTCCAGGGAGATTTCCCCATCCGCCAAAAGGTCAGCATAAACGCTGAAATAATACACAATCTGAGGCACGAGCCGCCCCCAGTTAATAGAATTCGCGCTGGAAAAAACCATATTATGGGCTGCCAGCTTTTCTTTCAGTTCAGGGTTGGTAAAGAGTTTTTTAACCCCTGTCTGCGCATCGTCAAAATTGCCTTCCACAGCGCAGACCGAAACATTTTCCCCTTCCTGGGAAGCCATTTGCAGTTTCTGCATTTCGCTGACCCCATGCTGAGGGTAAAAAACCATAATGTTCGTACCTGGCACATCCTTGAAACCTTCCAGGGCAGCTTTTCCGGTATCGCCGGAGGTAGCGGTCAGGATACAGACCTTTTTTCCCGGCATGGTTTTGGGGACAGCGACAGACATCAGCCGCGGAAGAAGCTGTAACGCCATATCTTTAAACGCACAAGTTGGGCCGTGCCATAATTCCAGGAAATAAGTATCTGGGCAGAGTTTGGCGATAGGTGCAGGATTTCCGCCGAATTTATCCCCAGGCTCCGATTCCTCCCCATAAGCCCCCTGAATACAGGAACGGATTTCCTCCGGTGCAAAGTCGGTGAGGAAACGGGAAAGAACCATGTACGCCCTGTCCTGATAGCTCATCTGGGACATTTCCCCGATTTCCTCCAAAGAAAACCGTGGAAGCTCATCTGGTACAAACAGCCCGCCTTCCGGGGAAATTCCCTGGGCAATCGCCTGAGCGGAGGAAACCGACTTATCCTTCCTCCGCGTGCTGATATATTTCATTTTCAATCATCCTTTTCTCATAAATCTGCGGCTACGGGAAACAAATCAGCCCCAAGTCCGCCGCAGGAACTCATAAGCGTTTCCGCCCATAATCTTTTCCACCTGTGTTTCCCCAAGCCCGGCGCGGAGCAGGTAATTCCCCACATCCGCCAAATTTTCCACAGAGCCCATCCCGTCAGGGACAGTAGTTCCGTCGAAATCAGAACCGATAGCAATTACATTTTCCCCTCCCAGGGAAAGCATCCGTTCAATATGCCGGAGCAGGTCGGGAAATCCGGCTTTATCCCTATCGCCATTAAGGAAAGATTTACAGAAATTGATTCCCACAATGCCGCCCCTCCTGGCAATCTCTTTAAACTGGTCGTCGGTAAGGTTGCGTTTATGCCCACAGACTGACCGCAGGTTGGAATGGGTGGCGATAAAAGGCTTTTTCGCCGTATGAACCACGTCGTCAAAGCCCTTATCATTGAGGTGGGAAACATCCAGCGTAATATTCCAGCGTTCCAGTTCCGCCACAGCTTCCCTCCCTAATTCAGAAAGCCCTTCCTGGGTTTCGTTCCCGGAGGCAAGTTCGTTCTTCCCGTTCCATGTAAGGCTAATAAACTTTACACCTGCGCCGGACATTTTTTCAACCTGATCCATATCCCATGCCAAAAGGGAGCCGCCGCCTTCTACCGCTAAAATTGCCGCAGCTTCCCCCTTTGCCCATGTTTCTGCAACATCTCCAAAAAGTTTTGCCTGGGAAACCCTTCCCGTATTTTCCTGCATCTGTATTTGGAAAAATCCAAGGTTATCATCGTAAAATGCCGCTGCTTCTTTTCCATGCAGGGTATCAGGAATAAAAATGGCGTAGGTCTGTGCCCAGTCCTTTAAAGCAGCGCCTTTTTCCAGGGAAATCATCAGATCATTTCGGGCAAGCTGGCCATGGTTCCGGTTCAGAACCGTAATGGTATCGCTGTGCAGGTCAACATACATATTAAATCCTCCCCGATGAAAATATTAAAAGCATCCCAGCCCGTCGGCAGTAAACGCATTTTCATAATATTCGGCTGACACAACCTGAAATTCCGATCCACAGGAAGTTTCCAAACAAAGAACGTCAAACCTAGGCTGTAAGTCCAGGGGAAACCGATAAATATACTCCATTGCAGCAGCAAGAATCCTTCTCTGTTTTCCCTTGGATACTGCCTGGTATCCTGGGGACAGCGCGCCTGTCTTTCTGGTTTTCACCTCAATAAAGACTAAGTATTCGCCGTTTTCCGCGATTAAATCAATTTCCCCCTGTTCAGTGCGGAAATTAGCCGCCAAAATCCGGTATCCCCGCCCCTTCAGAAAACAAGCTGCATATTCCTCTCCCAGCCTGCCCCTGCGGGCTGAATCTTTCCCGTCCATCAGTGCATTTTCTTCAAAAAGGTTTTCCGGTGGACAGGTGAAACGCCGTTTTCCCGGATTGCCTGGTAATGGGCCTTGGTAGGATACCCCTTATGTTTTGCAAACTGGTAAGCAGGATACTGCCGGTCTAGTTCCATCATAAAACGGTCACGGCTGACCTTTGCCAGAATCGACGCCGCTGCAATAGATGCGCTTTTCGCGTCGCCTTTAACAATAGTGCGGGTTTCTATTCCCAAACCAGGGTCGCGGTTGCCGTCCACCAGAACCAGATCAGGCGCAGTTGAAAGCTTTGCAACCGCCTTTTTCATGGCTTCAAAGGTTGCCTGGAGAATATTGATCCGGTCAATTTCCTTATGGTCTGCCATTCCAATTCCATAACAAACAGCCTCCCGCTGGATGATGTCAAATAATTCTTCCCTTTTTTTCTCGCTTAACTGTTTGGAATCGTTAAGCCCTTCAATAATCAGCCCCGGCGGGAGGATTACCGCTGCTGCAAATACCGGCCCTGCAAGCGGCCCACGCCCTGCTTCATCAACCCCGCAGACTGCCTGAAAGCCTGCTTCATATGCCTGGTTTTCCAATTCCAGCATAGCGGCCTGCTGTTCCATCGTCAATGTCAAACGTCGTCCTCCTCTCCTGTAACCTGTTCCTCCTGCATGGGGTCAGGGATAGCGCGTTCTTTAAACTTTGCGAAAGTATCTTCCGGTGCTTCCAACGAAATCCTGCCAATTTTCCCGCCCCGGAATTCATCCAGAACCGTAACGGCAGCCCGTTCCAAATTCGGAAGGCCGCCCGGCAGAAGCATCCCACGCCGTTTTGCAACCTGGGCAAGCAACCCAGGGCCGTCCATCCCTATGGAGTCTTCTTCCAGCCCGTACCTCTGCACCAATAAATTGTGGTAATCCATATTCAACAGGAACAGCAGGCGCATTGCAAGCCATTCCATATCCAAAACGTCATCCTTTACAGCCCCGGTAAAGGCCAGGTGTTCCCCTACAATGGGATCCTCAAATTTAGGCCAGAGAACGCCGGGCATATCCAACAAGTCCACGCCGTTTTCCAATGAAACCCACTGCCTGCCCCTTGTAACGCCGGGGCGGTCTTCTACTTTAGCGCGCTTGCTTTTTGCGAGGGTGTTTATCAGGGAGGATTTTCCAACGTTGGGAATCCCCACAATCATCATCCTCAGCGGTTTCCCGGACATTCCCTTTTCGCTCCTTTTGGCTAATTCTGGAGCCAGGACTTTCCTTACTGTGGGAATAACGTTTTTTACGCCCTGTTTCGTCTTACAGTCAATGGCGACAGCCGGAATATTTTTTTCTGCAAACCAGCGCAGCCATTTTTGGGTGACATTACTGTCGGCAGCGTCGCATTTATTAATAACTACCAGGCGGGGTTTTCCTTTCACCCATTTATCCAGCTCCGGGTTTCGGCTGGAACGGGGAACCCTTGCGTCAATCAACTCTACCACAATGTCAACCAGCTTTAGGCTTTCCCCCATCAGGCGGCGGGTTTTCGCCATATGCCCTGGAAACCACTGGATAGGCGGTATATCATTCATCTTTATTTTTCCTTTCCTCTTCTTTTGCGGGGATGGCTTTCACAGTGCTGAGAGCCTAAATAGGCTTTGAAACCTGATTTTCCCGTTAAGCGGCAGGAGATTGTTCCGAGGAACCTTCTATATCATCATTCAAATTGTCATACAACCCGCCTATAGTCTCCAAAGGCATAAACCGAAAAACGGCTTTCCCAACCACCCGGTCTACTGGCACCATGCCAACAGTCAAATCCCGGCTGTCAGATGAATGGTTCCGGTTATCTCCCATTACAAAGATACACCCTTCCGGCACGACTGCCGGGAAAACCATATCCTTGCTCCGATAAGTAGGCTCCATAATATAAGGTTCGTCGAGGATTTCCCCATCCCGGTAAACAATCCCTTTTTCAAAGTCAATATCAATGGTCTGGCCCTCAACAGCAATAACGCGTTTAATAAGCGCGTTCATCTCTGGAAGCTTGATAACAATGATATCTCCCAACTCTGGTTCGTATCCAAGTGTCTGGATCACCAAACGGTCATGTTCCTCCAGGGTAGGCTGCATGGAATGTCCTTCCACTGTCACCAGGCGGACAATAAATGTAAACAAAAAAAACGCCACTACACCTGCAAACGTAAGCGCCTCCAGCCATTCCAGCAATTCCCGCCCCAGGCTGGACACTGACGGATCATAATCTGGAATTTTAATTCCCATAGCAATCCCGTTTCCTTTCCATGTGCAACGAAATTCTATGCAAAAAAGGGGACATCGAAACGTCCCCTTCCTGCTACTTATGATGTAATTAGCGAATTGTGCTCTTAACCTTTGCAGCCTTACCAACACGGTCGCGCAGATAATACAATTTAGCACGGCGGACTCTGCCCTGACGAACCAGTTCAACCTTTTCCACGTTGGGGGAATGAACCGGGAATACCCTTTCAACTCCGCATCCATACGCTACGCGGCGCACAGTAAACGTTTCATTGATCCCGCCATGTTTTTTAGCAATAATTGTTCCTTCAAAAATCTGGATTCTTTCGCGCTCGCCTTCCTTGATACGGCAGTGAACCTTAACGGTATCGCCGATATTCAGCACAGGAAGTTCAGATTTCATACAGTCCTGAGTCATTAATTTGATTGCATCCATTAATTGCTTCCTCCTAAAAGTTTTCAGATATTCATTCCCGATCCTATCGGCAGAGGAATACCCGCTTTAATGTCACAGCATATGATATGCTGGGCACTAATCCCCACTGTAAATAAAAACACAGCGGATGTCAAATGCTTAACCATTTTAACACAATGAACCGGAAATTGCAACCAGAAATTGCAGAGGGAGCCAACAACTTACCACGTGCCCACGTGTTTCAAAACAACTGGCCCGCAGAAAATTAATCAGCGTCATTTTCTTTGTTTTTTTCAGAAGCTGCTATCCACTTTTGCAAAGGAGTTTGGTACACGCCCCCATCTTTTTCCGAGACAGGCAAAATAACTGTAACAGCATCAGAAGCTGTTACATCTTCCACTTCATATTCAAAATCTGTGCGGTTTTTATCCTGGTTATTATAGGGATCAAGATAATAGAAAAATGTATACTGTCCCTTTTTTAGATTAGAGATAGAAATTTTACCTTGATCGTCAGCGCAGCCCAGCCAGTAATCGGTATCATTTCCCGGCTCCCGATAGCCAACGCGAATATCTGCTTGTGGATGTTCCTGTTCATTTTCAAAATAAAGCGTCAATACACTGGAATCCGGCTGGCTTGTCTCCACGGGCTTAAAGCTGGAAAGAGGGATTGTCCGGGATTGTTTTTCATCTTCCGGTGCAATCGTTATCAAGGTCATTTCTGAAAACTGTTCCCGATGGTATTCATCATATACTGTAACCTTTATGTGATAGTTTCCAGTAGGAATTCCACTTTTGGCACAATTTCCTTCCCTGTCAGTAATGGTAGTAAATACCAGTTCATGGCCATCCGTACTGTTTTCATTGCAGTTGGCAGAGGGGCATTTCCAAAAAGCCAATTTTGTATTTGGGACAGGATTTCCCTGAGAATCCACAACCTGGAATCCCACAATGTCCAAATTAAGGGACGCATCCTCAATGGTTTCAGCATCTTTGTCGCCAATCAGGCGAGGGTCGGAAATCGTCAACGTTGGCCTGCCATTTACATCTTTAATGGCATAAGGAACTCGAACCTTGCTTTTTACATTGGGAACGCTGTAAAAAAACTGAAATTCTCCTTCTTCCAGTTCAGTAAACACCAGCTCTCCCCTTGCATCGGTACGGCCCAAAAATTTAGGTTCTTCTCCCGCTGGTGTGTCGGGCGGCAGATAATAGACAGATAACCCCGGCACGCGGTATCCATCCTCGCCCTGTACCTGGATCAACAGCCTTGAACCTTTAACTTCCGCAGCAGAAACCGGAGCAGATAAACCCGGTATCACCAAAACCGCTGTTACAAGGCTCAGGAACGCTGTTAAAAATCGGCGTACAAAAGCCGGGTAAAATAGGTTTTTCTTTATCATGCAGTACCTCCATAAAGGAATGATAAAATGGAACCAATGCAGACGCCATCATTTCCATTACCAATAATAACATCTACAGATGGTTTTCCATATTATACTTCATTTGGAAAGAGAAATCAATCCTATTTTTTCAGTAAAACGACAATCCAACATATTAAACATTAATAATAGACGGGCAAATCTTTTCAATTTCCTCCATCAGCTCGTCCACAATTCGGTTTTCGGGCACTTTCCGTAAAATTTCGCCTTTACGGAACAGCAGCGCCTGACCAGTCCCGCCGGCAATTCCAATATCAGCTTCCCTAGCTTCTCCGGGGCCGTTTACGATACAGCCCATTACAGCAACCGTAATAGGGGCATCCACATTTTTCAGACGTTCTTCCACCTGGTTTGCAAGATTTATTAAATCAATCTGGGCTCGTCCGCAGGTAGGGCAGGAAACCAGACGCGGCCCTTTCCCCAAACCCGCTGCCTTTAAAATATCCCTTGCAGCAGAAATCTCTTTCACAGGGTCAGCGGTTAAAGATACCCGGATTGTATCCCCTATCCCATCACATAAAAGGGAACCAATCCCTATTGCAGACTTAATCAGCCCCATCCTTTCAGTTCCGGCTTCTGTTACGCCCAGATGGAGGGGGTAATTACACTTTTCCGCTGCAAGGCGGTAAGCGGCAATGGTATCCCCCACATTGGAGGACTTTAAAGACACTGCTATATCATTAAAATCCCATCTCTCCAATAGGGAAATATGATAAAGGGCACTTTCCACCAAAGCTTCCGGCGTTGGTGAACCATACTTGGCTAGGATGTGCTTTTCCACTGAACCAGAGTTTACTCCAATGCGGATTGGAATTCCCTTGCTCCGGCATACGTCAGCAACCTGCTTTACATGGTCGTCGTCACCAATGTTTCCCGGATTAATGCGGATTTTATCAATTCCAGCAGCAGCAGCTTCCAATGCCAGACGGTAATCAAAATGTATATCCGCGACAAGGGGGATTTTAACCTCTTTTTTAATAGCTTCAATTAACGGGATTGCTTCCATGTTTGGGATTGCAGCACGTAAAATTTCACAGCCTGCGGCTTCAAGCTGCTTTGCCTGGGCAACGCTTCCTATAATATCTGAAGCTGGTACATTGAGCATGGATTGGATGGCAATGGGGTTTCCTCCCCCTATGGCTGTGTTTCCTATGTGGATTACCCTGGTATTTTGACGAAGTGTCATAATTTTATCATCCTTTGTCAGAAAAGTTAATGTGCGGGCACAGCCTAAGACGAGTACAAGCTGGGGCGGATTAAAAAGGTTTCGGGTCCAGGGGGCTT
>CAOJXI010000037.1 GCA_948465665.1 uncultured Clostridia bacterium
GACCCGAAACCTTTTTAATCCGCCCCAGCTTATACTCGTCTTAGCTTATCCCCGCAAATTTGCTTTATCGAACTCACTATTTATGACAGACGCGAGGGATCTGCTGCTCCATCGGAAATTGGCAGAACATCGTCATCGTCGTCATCATCGTCATCATCGTCATCTTCTGCTTCACGAATCGCTGTTGCCGGGTCCGCCCCTGCAAAAAGTACATTAATCAACCCATCTCCATAATCACGCATCATGAAATATGAAATATCAACATATCTCTCTACAATACTAACCGTAGGCAGTTCATCCCCAAAAAAGGCATATGTCTTATATGCAATTTCCCCATCGGACAGATCCAGTTCAAAGTTACCGTTTCTCAAACCATAGTTAGCCATATGCAGATACTTGGCAGTGCGATTCACAACATCGGGATCTTCAACATCCGCGTAAACAGGAGCCAGCGCACGGATAAGGAATCCATCCTTATAAATGTGGATGTAGATTTTACAATTTTTAACTTTGCAATGGATATTCATTCCCAGAGTAAAAAGTCCCTTTTCCTCATCCCAGTTGAAATGCCATTCCTGGGATTCCAGGTATTCGCGTACCACGTTGGAGATGGAAATGTTGTATTCGTTTGCCATAGTAGTTACCTCCCTGATTTTTGAATATAAAATGTAGTATGATACCGTAATCCTTCTTTTCAGAAAGATGTAGGCATATAGCTTAATATAGCGTATGGGAGCAGCGTTCGGGATCGTCGTAATCGTCCAGAAAGGAATACTGTTTTCCAAACCTTTCCCATCCAATAACAGTTTCCAGATTGACATTGTGCAGGCTTTGGAAAATGTTTATATCTACTTGTGGATTTACTTCCCGTAACTGCTTCAGGAGCGCTTTTGTCTCTGCGCGTTTGGAGTCCCCTCCCCATTCCATGTATGGGTTTTCTTCTGTAAAACGGCAGGCACATTGCAGGAATTGTAAACGGTTGTATTTTGCCCAGGAGATAATGTCTGCTTCCCGTACCTGGTAAAGAGGGCGGATTAGTTCCATGCCGGGAAAATTGGAACTGTGCAGTTTTGGCATCATGGTCTTATATTCGGCGCTGTAAAACATGCTCATTAGTACAGTTTCAATTACGTCGTCAAAATGATGGCCAAGGGCAATTTTATTGCATCCCATTTTCTGCGCGTTGGAGTAAAGGAAGCCACGCCTCATCCTGGCGCAGAGGTAGCAGGGGGACTCTTCTGTTTTCGATACAATGTTAAAGATATCCGTTTGAAAAAAATGGATATCCAGACCTAAAGCTTTGGCATTTTCTTCAATGAGGGCGCGGTTTGCTGGAGCATATCCAGGATCCATTGTCAAATACACCGCTTCAAAAGGGATTTCACTGTATTTTTGCAGGTGTTGGAACGCCGCCCCTAAAAGCATGGAATCCTTTCCGCCGGAAATACAAACTGCAATCCGATCTCCTGGGGAAATAAGCTTGTAATCTTTGATTCCCCCAATCATCCTATTCCAAATGGTGCGGCGGAATTTTTTTATGATGCTCCGTTCGATTTCCTGCGGACGGCTGATGGTTCTGGCTTTGGGGAATCGGTTATCTTCCAACACCTGACAGCCCTCCTTTATTTATTACAGGTTATAAACATGAATTTTTAAATAAATCTTTTTCAAGCGCTTTATGAAAGCTGCGCAGCCAATAAAGAATCTGCTCAGTCTGGAGCCCATCAGCTTCCGCCAAAAAAGATGAGAATTTTTCAGAAAAAGACTGGGAAATTTCTATTACATGATTTTGCCCGCGATCAGTCAAATAAAGAAGAATTACCCTCCGGTTTTGACGGTTTTCCGCCCGTTCTACAAAACCCTTTTCTACAAGCGCACCAATAATTTTAGTAAGCTGCTGCTTGGAGACAAGCATACGCCCTGCAAGCTGCGTCATATTCAATCCAGGGCTGATGCTCAATTCAATAAGCGCTTGTATTTGTGTCGGCGGCAGCCCCTCCCGAAAAGCAGTCCACTGTTGGCACGCATATCGATAAATGGACAGAAAAAAACTTAATGTTTCTTGTATCAGTATAATTTTTGTCCCATCCTGTTGTTTATTTGTCATAGTCTTACCTTTCGTATAAGCCATGTTTTACTTGCTGGCTGGGAAGGAAATCCTGTTATATATCGCTTCCATAGTTTAGTCTCAAAAAAGAATTTTCAGGCCAACCCCTCTATATAGTATACAAATCTCCTAATGGGATGTCAATCATTCTTTTTCTTACATGATTTGATAAAAAATGTTTTTTGTCTTTTTTTACAAATGTGTAAACTTTTATTTACTCTCCTTAGAGTTTACACTTCATTCATGAAATCTGCTTAAAAATATTGTATTCTGTGAAAGGTCGGACTTAATAATTCTTTTTAGGCAGTCGATACATAAAAGGCGGGTAAAAATTGTAAAAAATGATGAGACAACGGAAACGTGCTGTCCGGTTTGCTTCAGAAGATCAAAAACGATTTTTCAGTGGAGGCTTTCCCCGGCACGCAAGAAATTTTCAGAGAAGGGAAGAATGTTTGTGGCAACAGCAACCAAAGCCAGGAAAAAGAAGAAAATGCTTGTTTGGGGAATTGTGTTAATTGTAGCGGCGGCTGTGGTAATATCCACTTTTTTTGGAAAAGGGAATCAAAACGCCCTGACCATCCGCACAACTACTTTAGCCCCTATGACCCTTTCCAACACTGTAAGCGCAACCGGTTCAGTGGAAAGCAGCGACGACTATAAAGTATATTCTACCCTTGGAAGCCTTGTATCCCAGGTAAATGTCAAGGTAGGGGACAAGGTAGAAGCTGGGCAGGTTCTTGCCATGCTGGATACTGAGACATTGGAACTGAATATAGCCCAGTCGGAAGCCAACATTAACCATGCGAAATCTACTGCCGCCCAGCAGATTAAACAGGCGGAGAAAAACCTGAACAACGCTAGGAAAAATCTGGAGGAAGGGCTGAATTCCAGCGTTATCAGCGCCGAAAGCGGCGTGGACAGCGCACAGATCAACCAGCAGAACGCCGCCCTCACCCTGCAGACCGCTGAGGATAACCAGGAAGCAACTCAGGATATGATCGGCTCTTACCGCGATTCATATAATGACGCAAGATCGGATTACCTTTCCGCCCAAAGCCAATATGAAAAGGCAAGGCGCGCTTATAATGAAGCCCGCCAAGGCGTTAATTCAGACATTATAGACAGCCTTAACCGGCAAATTGACAATACCCAGGCTGGCTATCAGAATAAATTGAAGGAAGTAGGAGAAAAACAAACTGCCTTGACAGAGGCAGAAACAACTTTTGAAGCTAATAAATTACTGTTGGAAAATCTGATTGCAGCGGCTGGCGATAATCCAACCGACGAGCAGCAGGAAAAAATAAACGAGGCAAGCGACCGTGTATCACAGGATGAATCAAATGTAGCGGAAGCCAAAAAGGTCTATGATGAGGTATTGGGAGAGGCTACAGCCCTGAAAGATGAAATTGCATCTTTGAAAAGCCAGCTTTCTGATTATGAAGAATCCTTTGGCATTACAGAAGCTGCCAAAGCTCTTGAAGCTGCAACCCAGATAAAGGATTCTATGGAAGCCGCCATGCTTTCCGCCAGATCCAGGCTGGAATCCACCCGCACCCAGGCAGACCAGGCAGATACAGCATTAGATCAGGCTGAACTGTCCAAAAAAAGCGCGGATACTTCTTATGAAACCTCCCTGAAACAGCAGCAGGCCACTTTGGAAGGCATTAACCAGCAGATTGAATCCTATGAGGACGCTTTAATCTCCAGCCGCATCCAGGCGGATACCACCGCCCAGGAAATCAGCCTGCAAATGCTGTACAAACAGTTGGAGGATTCTACCATTACCGCCCCTATTTCCGGCGTAGTGACTGCTGTCAATGCGGAAGAGGGCGCTCCTGCCAGCGGGGTTTTGTTTATTATTCAAAATGTAGACCAGCTTGAAATCTCCACTTCCATCAAAGAATATGATGTCACCTCTGTAAAAGAAGGTCTTCCAGTGACAATCCGTACTGACGCTATTGACGGGGAGGAATTTGAAGGGGTATTAAGCGAGATAGCCCCAACAGGTTCCAAAGGCGCTTCTGGAAGCGGGGCGGTGACATTTGCTGCAAAGGTTTCTATTCCAAAACCCGGCGCTTTACGGGTAGGTATGAACACCCGTATGGATATTATCCTAGAAGAAAAAGAAAATGTATTTAGTGTGCCTTTTGACGCGCTTCATACTGCCGAGGATGGCAGCAATTATATTATTTCAGTTGTTGCCAACGAATCCCAGGAAAAGAACGCCCTGCCCTATATTACCAAAAACATCCCAGTGACAACCGGATTGGAAACAGATTTTTATATAGAAATAATTTCCGATCAGCTAACGGAAGGTATGCAGATCATCCCGACCAGTGATGAATATGCAGAAGGCACTCCGGTGCAGGTGATGTAGCATGGCAGACGAAATAAAAAGCCCACAAGCAAAAGAACAAGCTCCAAATCCAAGTAAAACCGGCTGGACAGCGGCAGAAGCGCCTGCCCCTTCCCAGGGCCAGGCAGGTGAATTCCTGCCTTCCATATCCCCTGATATGACTATCCAGCCATTAGATGATATTGCCGTATCGGACACAGTGCATTTAGGCGAACCCATTATCCAGATGAAAAATATTGTTAAAACCTTCTATATTGGCGAGCCTAATGAGCTTCAAATCCTGCATGGAATCGACCTGACAGTCCGGCGCGGGGAATTTGTAGCAGTCGTAGGGCAGTCCGGCGCGGGAAAGTCCACCCTGATGAATATTATCGGGGTATTGGATAAGCCCACCGAAGGAGATTACATCTTAGACGGCGTGGACGTTGCCAAGGCAAAAGATCGGGAACTTTCCTCTATCCGCAACGATAAGATAGGGTTTGTGTTCCAAACTTTCAACCTGATCCCGCGTACCACTGCCCTGAAAAATGTAGAACTGCCCATGTTGTATGCTGGGATATCAAGAGGGGAACGTATGCGCCGGGCAAAGGAGCTGATGGCTCTGGTGGGAATGGAAGACCGTATGTCCCACCAGCCCAATGAACTTTCCGGCGGCCAGAAACAGCGTGTTGCCATTGCACGCGCCATGTCCAACGACCCAGCCATTATTTTGGCTGACGAACCGACAGGGGCGCTGGATTCGGCAACAGGCAGAATGATTATGGATTTATTCCACCAGCTTCACCGCGAGCAGGGAAAAACGATTGTCCTAATCACCCACAGTAATGAACTGGCTGCGGAAACGCAAAGGATTGTTACTATTTCCGACGGCAGGATTGTCAGCGAAAGAAAGGGGATGGCATAGGATGAACTTATGGGAAAACATATCCCTGGCTGTTTCTGGTCTGCTGGCAAATAAAATGCGTGCGCTTTTAACAATGCTGGGAATTATTATTGGTATAGCTGCCGTTATTGCAATTATGACTTTAGGTAATTCCATGACTGCCACTGTCACCAACACCATGGCGGAAATGGGCGGCAATAATATTGTGGTACAGCTTTCCTTAAAGGAAGACGTTACCTCCTTTGAACTGACCGAGGAAGACCTTATCAGCGATGAAATGCTGGAACAAATGAAAGAGGTGTACAGCAATGAAGTTCTTGCCATCAGCCTTGATGAAGGGATTGGTTCGGGCCAGATAAAAGACGGCAGGAAATATGCCAATATAACTATATATGGTGTAAACGACGGGTACCAGACTGCCAATAATGTTAAAATGATGACTGGCAGGTATATTTCCTACCAAGATCAGGAGAAAGTTTCCAATGTTGCCGTTATTTCCAACAAAACCTCAAAGGCTATTTTTGGAAACGAATTTGCTGCGCTAGGGCGGGAAATCAAGGTTTACAGGGGCGACGAAATCTATGCTTACACTGTTATAGGGATTTATGAATACGAGGAAAATCCCATGATGGCGATGATGGGTGGGATGCAGGCTGAAGCCGACCGCCCAACAAACCTTTATATCCCCATCTCAACCGCCCAAAGGGTTAATGATTCCGATATGGGCTATACCTATGTCACGATTGTTACAAATCCTGAAGTGGATTCTATCGCATTTGCCAATACCCTTCAAAAGTTCTTTGAGATATTTTATCGGAGGAACCCTGTCTTTACGGTTTATTCTATGAGTATGAAATCTGTCGTTGAACAGATGACTACCATTATGGGAACAATGCAGCTTGCTATTGCTGTTATTGCGGGAATTTCCCTGCTGGTTGGCGGTATCGGCGTAATGAACATTATGCTTGTTTCGATTACCGAACGTACCAGGGAAATAGGTACCCGAAAAGCCCTTGGCGCTACAAACGGTTCCATCCGTGTGCAGTTTATTGTTGAAGCTGTCATTATATGTTTGATTGGCGGAATGATAGGAATTGTTTTAGGGGTAGCCGGGGGGATGTTTGGCGCAAACCTGTTAGGCGCGCCGGCAACGCCCTCTATTGGATCAATCATATTTGCAATGGGATTTTCTATGGCAATCGGCGTTTTCTTTGGGTATTACCCAGCAAATAAAGCCGCAAAGATGGATCCTATTGAAGCTCTCAGATACGAATAAAAAGTTGTGGGAATAAACCTACTGGTTTTATAAAAACGCCCAGCCCCTTCCTATAGAAATTATTTAAGCGCTAAGCCCGCATCCTTAAAAGGGAAGTGGGCTTCTCCTTTGAAAATCCTTCCTGTTTCTCTTGTGAAATAAAACTAAATGTTGTACAATAGTCCTATAAGATTAAGAACCTGTATTCACAACCGCCCCACGCTGTCTGAGCGGTCTTTTTCCCGCCCATCCAGCATCCCCCCGGCTATGAATACAGGTTCTAAGAGCTTGTTAAAAAGGAGGCGCTATGAACTGGTTAGGGCATCTGCGGACAATCAACCATCATAAATTCCTGGTAATGAAATACTGCTTCAGGGTAGGATTATACCGCCAGGGGCTTTTTCACGATCTTTCCAAGTATTCTCCTTCAGAATTCCTGGTTGGGGCTCGATATTTTCAGGGAAACCGCAGTCCAAACGACGCGGAACGCCTGGAAAAAGGTTTTTCCAGTGCGTGGCTTCATCATAAGGGGAGAAATAAACACCACCTGGAATATTGGATTGATTATTCTTTGCAAACGATAGAGGAAAATCCCTTTCCGCTTATTGGGATGGAAATGCCTGTAAGGTATGTTGTGGAAATGTTCTGTGACCGTATAGCTGCCAGTAAAACATATCGGAAAGATTTATATCAAGATAGAGATCCCTTTGAGTATTACGCAAAGTCTAAAAGTAAATATCTTCTTCATCCAAACAGCCGGGACTTGCTGGAAAAGCTGCTTGTTATGTTGAGGGATCGCGGAGAGGATGAAACTTTCCACTTTATCCGCACACAGGTGTTGAAAAAATGAAAAGAAATTAAGGTAAATTTGCGGGGGCGGGCTAAGATGAGTAAAAGCTAAGGCGGATTAAAAAGGTTTGAAGAGTCCAGAGGACGGTGCAGTAAACTGCTCTCCTAAAAAAGTTCCTTTGGTCACGCCTGCGGGCTTGACCAGGGTTTCCTGCCCTTTACCTCTCAGGAAAGCCCCCTGAACCCAAAACTTTTTTAATCCGTTTTAGTCAATTTCCCTCTTAGGTTTATTCCCGCATCCATTGCAATTTTTACAAATCATACAAATTCAGTCTTGATTCCCATCTGGAAAAAGTGTACAATAAAAAACAGGAATTCACAATAAAACGCCCTTTTCCGGGGAACAATGACAAAGGGGAGTTATAGAAATCCTCGAAATTATTACCCACAAAATAAACTGGAAATCCCATAAACGCAAGGTTTTTCAGCCCATTTTGTGGACAATTTTATCGAGGATTGCTATAGTTTGTTGAATCCCTGTAATGAAAGCGACGGAGGTTTACAATTATGGCAGCAATCACCAAAGATATTGGCATTATGGAACTTGTTCAGAAATACCCCCAGGCTGTAGCTGTCTTACAGCAATTCGGCATGGGGTGCATTGGCTGTGCCGCTGCACATTTTGAAAGTGTCGGGGAAGGTGCCGCTGCACATGGCATTGATGTTGACGCTATGATGGAGGCTATTAATCAGGCTGTGAAATAGTCAATCTCTCCCGCCGCTGCAAAGTGGATTTGTGATTCATTTTGCAGCGGCGTTTCTCTATGCAGAAAATTTAGTGCTTCATCCGGTTAGGAATCGGATGAAGCACTGGCGGAAAGGAGTTGGGGAAATGTTTTCATCCCTCGGCTTAACCGGAGGATTAACTATACTTTTCATGTTTTCGTGTTTAGCAGGCTCTGTGATCCAGTCTGTCAGCGGTTTTGGATTTGCTATTTTTATGATGTCAGTGCTTCCAAATTTTTTACCTTCTTCTGTCAGCACAGCGGTTTCTGGGCTGCTCTCCCTTTCTACCAATACTGCTAACACTGTCCGGTATCGAAGTTTTATTAACTGGAAACAGATTCTTTTCCCTATTATTGGTTATTCCGTTGCAAGCTTGGCTGTAGTCTCTTTCTTTGCAGGCAAATCTGACGATATCCTTAAACGTATTTTAGGCGTTGTCCTGATTGCATTAAGCATATACTTTTTCTTCTTCAGCAGTAAAATCCATATACAGCCTACTGCCCGAAATGGGTTGCTCGCTGGGGCGTTGAGCGGAATTTTAGGCGGTTTATTTAGCATGAGCGGCCCGCCTATTGTTATTTATATGCTTTCCACTGGTACGGAAAAGGAATCCTATATGGGTACAATCCAGTGTTATTTTTTTCTTACAAATCTTTATACGTTTATTCTCCGTATGGCTAAAGGTTTAATCACCTTGCAGGTAATAGAACTTTCATTGCTGGGAATAGCATTTTCTTTTATTGGGTTTTGGATAGGAACAAAAATTCTTTCCCGTATTAACGCAGAAGTTATGAAAAAAACCATTTATACTTTTTTAGCAGTCAGCGGATTGAATATGCTGCTCCAATAAGGCGAATGATATCTTTGTAGTTCTTTGTAGACAATATGAAATGGGGTCGATATTTATGACAGACGCTCTCCCAAAAGTAGAGATTTTTACAGATGGAGCCTGTTCCGGGAATCCAGGCCCTGGCGGATATGGGGTGGTTCTGCGGTTTAATGGAAAGGAAAAGGAATTAATGGGCGGCTCATCCAATACCACCAATAACCGTATGGAATTAACTGCTGCGATTGAAGGATTGGCAGCGCTCAAGCGTCCCTGCCAGGTTACTCTTTATAGCGATTCCAAATATTTAATTGATTCTATTCAAAAAAAATGGGTTTATAATTGGCAGAAAAAAGGGTGGGTTCGCGCCAAAAACGAGCCTGTTCCAAATACTGATTTATGGAAAAAACTTTTGGAACTTTTGGAACAGCACCAAGTAACCTTTTGCTGGGTAAAAGGCCATGCAGGGCACCCGGAAAATGAACGCTGCGATCAAATGGCAGTCTCCCAAACCGAAAAATATCGGCATTAATTGGATATTTATGTGGGGATTTCTATTATTTTTACAGAAGGTGCTTGAATTTCTACCAATTTAGTATATAATAGAATCAAAGTTAATTCCCGTTATCGGGATGAATATTGATAAAAAGATTTAGAAAGGTATGGTAGAATCCTATGGGAAGATTTGTATATGCGGATAATGCAGCAACTACCCAGATATCAGAGCCGGTTTTCCAGGCAATGCTACCTTTTTTAACTGAAAAATATGGCAACGCATCCAGCCTTTATGGTTTGGGGAGGGATTCCCGCAGAGCCCTTGAAGCTGCCCGCGAAAAAACCGCCAAAGCTTTGGGCGCTGAACCAAGAGAGATATATTTTACTTCCTGCGGGTCAGAATCAGATAACTGGGCAATTAAAGGCGCTGCCCTCGCAATGGCGCAAAAAGGGAAGAAACATATTTTAACTACAGTTTTTGAACACCATGCGGTTCTGCATACCTGCCAGGCTTTGGAGCGCCAGGGTTTTGAAGTTGATTATCTGCCTGTAGAGCCAAACGGGATCGTTTCCCTGGAAAGGCTGCAAAAGGCAATCCGCCCTGATACTGCCCTTGTTTCCATTATGTATGCTAACAATGAAATCGGCACCATTCAGCCTATTCCAGAAATTGGACAAATTTGTAAGGAAAAGGGCGTTATTTTCCATACTGATGCAGTTCAGGCTGTAGGGGCAGTTCCTATTCATGTAAAAGAGCAAAATATCGATATGCTTTCCCTTTCAGCGCATAAGTTCCATGGCCCTAAAGGGGTGGGGGCTCTTTATATCCGCAAGGGTTTGGCAATTCCTAATTTTATAGATGGGGGCGGGCAGGAAAGAGGAAGACGTGCTGGAACAGAAAATAACGCCTATATCGTTGGGCTTGGTGTTGCGATTGAATCGGCCTGCTCTGCGATTGAGGAGAAAAATGCTAGAATTTCTACTATGAGGGACAAGCTGATTGCAGAACTTCTGAAAATTCCATATACTCGCTTAAATGGCGACCCTATGAAACGCCTGCCCGGTAATGTGAATATTTCTTTTGAAGGGATTGAGGGAGAATCGCTTCTTTTAATGCTTGATAGTAAAGGGATTTGCGGGTCTTCGGGATCAGCCTGTACTTCTGGCTCTTTGGATCCAAGCCATGTTTTACTTTCGATTGGCCTAAAGCATGAGGTTGCCCACGGTTCGCTAAGGCTTTCATTAAGTGACTTTAACACAGAAGAAGATGTAAATTATATTTTGGAGCAGCTTCCGCCAATTGTACAAAAGCTGCGCAATATGTCCCCAGTTTGGGAAAAAATTCAGAAAGAAGAAAGGAATTAACGACAATGCTATATTCCGAAAAGGTTATGGATCATTTTACGAATCCCCGCAATGTTGGTGAAATACCGGATGCAGATGGCGTAGGCGAGGTAGGCAATGCCAAATGCGGCGATATTATGCGGATGTACCTTAAAATAGAGGATGGCAATATTAAAGATGTAAAGTTTAAAACCTTTGGATGTGGTGCAGCGATTGCCACCAGCTCCATGGCAACTGAACTAATTAAAGGAAAGAGCATTGAAGAAGCGCTCAAACTGACTAATTCGGCTGTAGTTGAGGCGTTAGAGGGATTACCGCCTGTAAAGATCCATTGTTCCGTGCTGGCGGAACAGGCTGTTAAATCTGCTTTGTCTGACTATTACACCCGTCTTGGCATTGATCCAAAGCCAATTGTTGGGGAAATAGGCGATTGTGAGGACTGCCACTAATTTTAAAGGGAACCGCCGATTCATATAAGTCGGCGGTTTTTTGTTGCTGCTGTAAGCATTGACCTTATAATCCAAATGTGTTATGATTATATTTAAAGGGGGCGGATTGAATTGAGTAACGATGAAAAAATTTTAGAATGTCTAGCTACTATTCAGCAAAGTATTGTTGGGATTCAGACAGATGTCGCTGGACTCAAAACGGATGTCGCTGGACTCAAAACGGATGTCGCTGGACTCAAAACGGATGTCGCTGGACTCAAAACGGATGTCGCTGAACTCAAAACGGATGTCGCTGAACTCAAAACGGATGTCGCTGGACTCAAGACAGACGTTGCTGTTTTACAAACAGATGTTGCTGATTTAAAAGAAAGAGTTACTAAATTAGAGGATGAATCCCAGTTTATCAAAGGCGTAGTAATTAAAATTGAAACGGAACATGGCAGAAAGTTAGACGCCTTTTATGATGGATACAAAGCAAATTTTGAACTCATCAGCCGCTTTGATCCCCGCGTTACAAAGCTGGAGCGGGATGTCGAAAAACATACCTTCCAAATCCAATACTTAGAAGAAGCAAGATAAAAAATTTCCGCCCTGCATTTAGTGCAGGGCGGTTTTGTTTAACAGCAGACAACCTATTTCCTTCCTATTCCACCACCTCTGGAGCTCCCACCGCCTCCAGACCTTCCTCCTCCAGAGGGACGGCTTCCCCCTGAAAATCCGCCGAATCCACCTCCTGAATGTGGTGGGCGCGGGCCGCCAAATCCTCCCGGCCATCCAGGACCTCCCGGATTACGGGGTCTGGCTGGGCCGTGAATTGGTGGAGGTGGAGGAGGGGGCGGCATATTTCTCCATGTGCTGCGGGGACGTGGAGGAACATAAGACCGGAAAAACCCTCCAAACACACTGACTAATACAATAGCAATAATGATTAGAGTCAGAAAAGGAGAATCCCCAACGCTTTCCGGCCTTTCCTCAGGTGCATGGACATTAGACGAGAGCGAAACCTTATAATATTCAGCCATCTTTGCTGATATTGCGTCAACTGTATCAGAAACTGCCTGGTTATAATCACCTTTACTAAATGGAGTTTCCAGACACTGATCCCGGACAGTGGCCAGAAAATTCATACTTAAAATGCTTTCTGAACCCCTGCCAAGAGTGATGCGGTAATCGTCTTCCCCAATCGCTAACAACAAAAGCACACCGTTATCTTTCTCGCTGGAACCTATCCCCCATTCATTCATAAGATTATAACCATAATCTTCTATACTCATCCCATCAAGGAAATCCCGCGTGACTACCACAATCTGTGCCCCCGTCTGGCTATACAGGGAATCGTTTATTTCGATGATATGCTCTTCGGTTTCGCTGGATAGAACGTCCGCATAATCATTGACATAAAAATCCGCAGCAGGTTCAGGAAACTCTACAGCATATACAGGCAGTGCTGCCGCAAATATCAGAAGCCAGATCGAAAATAAAATAAAACATATGGTATATTTCTTTTTAAGCTTTATGTTCAATGTAACCTCCTAAGAGTCTATCCCATAATTTATGATGTAACATTCTTATCTGATTTAATTGTATTGGATAAGGCCTAAAAAATCAAGGGATGAAATGTAAATACTATTCAGAGCCTATTCAGGAGCTCAGCGTGTGCGGGAAGATTCTGAATAGGCTCTTCCAATAAAAAGGCTATTTCTGCCGCATCTGCTCCTGCAGGTCTGAAAAGGCATATTCCTTCGTTTTCCCATCATCCTCCAAAGGCCCTGTTTCAAACTCAGGCTCTGTCTCCTCCCCTGGCTGGAAAGGGATATCTCCCATCTGAAATCTCTGGAAGGATTCTATTACATATCTTGCATAAATTGCCATAGACGCATAATAAAAAGGCATTACATACAGCATAGGCAATACCAAGATAGAAAGCATCTGCCAACCAAGAAAGGACAATTTCAGAGAAAAGGCTTCCCATTTGTGCCCTTTCATCATTTTGACGGAAGTTGAAACAATGCGTAGGACAGGGGTTTGGGGCCTATCAGCAAGCAGATAGTAAACAAGATAATATCTCTGCAAAAATATCATAAGCGCAAATATAGCAACGGAAAAGAGAATCCAGCTTGCCACAGAACCCAGGTCAATAAGCATAACAGAAAAAGGCAGGGAGTCGTCCTTGCCCGCCCATTGAAAGAAGGAAGCCATACATGCTGGAGGAACCAAAAAAAGCATACCCCACAACACAGAACGAAATCCGAGAATAAAAGCAGCTCCAAGGGTACGAAGATACCTCTTTCCAGAAGTAAAAGGAATAAAGAGCCCTTCAAATCCCAAAGGGGCGTCAGCAGAACCGGCAGAAAGCCTGAAATACCATCCGGCGGAACCAGCCGTTAAAGGCGTCCCTGCAAGGAAAAGAAGAAGGGAGCTGAAACCGGTACATAAAACAGACCATAAATCTACGCTCAATTCATCATCCAAGTAAAAATCAGGAGTATTTAAAACATCCTGAAAACCCGAAAGCCCAAGGAGAAAATAAAGTGCTTGCTCCAGGGCGGAAATGAGTAAATAGACACCTATAATCGTAAAAAAAATAGCGATTGCCTGCCCCCAGCATCCTTTAAGAGACGCACGGGCGTTTTTCTTAATTTGACGGTGAAACTCCATAATGGATATACCTCCTGTGCGCCTATGCGCGGAAACATACAGTTAGGGGAATTGAGAGAATCCTTTCTAAGAGCCTGTTTAGAATCTCCCCGCACACGTTGAGCTCCTAAACAGGCTCTAAAAACACATAGAGCGCTTGCTTCATATATGTTCCTCTTTAGAAATGCCTATTTCCAGCATACCCTATTATTGTCACAAAAGTGTATCATAAATGCAAATTTTATACATAAATTTAATTTATTCTTCTTTTGGCGTACTTGTCCCTCCTAAAATGACGCTAGGAAGGATCTCCTGAAGTTGCTTAACAACTAAATCACCCATTTCCTCTGTCCCTGTCGTTTCCATTTGCGGTGTGGCTATATCCGCAGTACGATGATGCTTTAGAGTTTCCATAACCGCCCATTGAACTGCTTTTGAAGCCAATTCCATAGAATACGTATGATAAAGCATCATGGCAACTGAAAGAATAGCCCCAATAGGATTGGCTTTATCCATACCCGCCAATTTTGGGGCAGAACCATGGGCAGCCTCATATATGCCATTGGATGTGTAGCCTAGGCTTGCTGAAGATGCTAAACCAACTGATCCTGTTAGCGCTGCCGCTTCTTCCGATAAAAGATCCCCAAATAGATTTGATGTTAGTATAACGTCAAATTGTTTTGGATTGCGAATCAATTCCATTGACGCATGGTCGGCATATAAATGCTGAAGGGAAACATCTGGAAACTGTAGGGCTGTTTGATCGACAACTTCCCGCCATAAACGTGATGTTTCCATCATACTGGCTTTATCTATGGACACAACTTCTTTTCTTCGTTTTTCTGCCATCTGAAAGGCAAATCGTGCAATTCTCTCAATTTCCTTTTCTGAATAAGACTCTACATCGTATGCACTGCGAACATTTGAATCCTCTCGAACACCTTTATCGCCAAAATATATTCCCCCGGAAAGCTCCCGGACTACCAGTAAATCAAAATCCCATTTTTTGGACAGGGGCGCTATATCGCTTAAAATTGGGTAACTGACTGCAGGACGCAGATTAACATACATTCCCATTTTTGCCCGCAGAGAATATAGGCCGCTTTCGGGCCGCATAGACAAGGGCTGGTCGTCCCATCGGGGATCGCCTACTGCGCCAAGCAGAATTGCATCTGCCGCCCGGCAGCGGGTTAAGGTACTTATAGGAAGCGGCATACCCTCCTTTTCCAATGCCGCGCCGCCTATCAATGCCTCTTCCAGTTCTAAAGGGATTTTATAATATTCTGCTATCGTCTTTACAACTTTGACCGCCTGCCTGGTTATTTCCGGGCCTATGCCGTCACCGGGCAGAACACATATCTTCCATTGTTTTTCCATGCCCTCTTTCACCTCAAACTCTTTATTTTTCATGTCAGTTCAGTTGGGGTACCCCTTTTGCAGCTTTTTATTTTCTTAAATGTTTTTTTATTTAATGTGAGATCGATAAAGCTCATTTGCGGGGATAAGCTGGGATGAGTACAAGCTGGGGCGGATTAAAAAGGTTTCGGGTCCAGGGGGTTGTGCAGCGGAGCTGCACTCCTAAAAAGCCCCCTGGTCGCCAGTTCAGCGCGCTGAACTGAACCCGCCAGGCGCGAAATACCCCAGCAGGCTTAAAGCCAGCGTAAACCTTACCTAAGAGTCTGATAACTAACCGCTTCGTCAGTATTTTAAATAAAGCCCGCTGGAATTGCTTCG
>CAOJXI010000038.1 GCA_948465665.1 uncultured Clostridia bacterium
CTGCAAGAGGAAACTTGGAGGTTTTGTCCAACTCTGCGGAGTTGGACGAAGTGGAAGAAGCCCGCCATAATGGGGCTGCCCCAACGAAACTGGTTCCAGTCCCAATCTGATACCACCCCCGAAGCAATACCAGCGGGCTTTTTATTTTGAATACTGACGAAACGGTTAGCTTATTGTCTCTTAGGTAAGGTTTAAGCCATCTTTCAGCAAGCTGGGGTATTTCGCGCCTGCGGGCGCGACCAGGGGGCTTTTTAGGAAAGCCCCCTGGACCCGAAACCTTTTTAATCCGCCCCAGCTTGTACTCGTCTCAGCTTATCCCCGCAAATGAGCTTTTTGTCCTTACAAGATAAAAGGCTTGAAAAGCCTTTCCAGCTTCCCAAGCCTCTTATCTTATCCGCCCAAATATGCCTTTTTAACCGCATCATCTTCCAGCAAATCCTTACCATTGCCAGACAATACAATTTTACCTGTTTCCAGCACATAACCCCTATTGGCAACTGAAAGTGCCATCTGGGCGTTCTGTTCTACCAAAAGCACCGTCACGCCATCCTTATGGAGTTCTTTAATAATCTCAAAGATCTGTTCCACCATCAAAGGCGCCAAACCCATAGAAGGCTCATCCAGCATTAGCAAAGCGGGCTGGCTCATCAAAGCCCTACCCATAGCGAGCATTTGCTGTTCGCCTCCAGAGAGCGTACCAGAAACCTGTTTTCTTCTTTCCTTCAATCTGGGGAACCGGTTATAAACCTTCTCCAAGCCAGGGGCAATTTCTCCTTGGGACCTGGTATATGCACCCATTTCCAGGTTTTCCTCAACGGTCATCTGGGAAAAGACGTGCCTGCCTTCAGGAACATGAGCCAGCCCCATTGAAACAATTTTGTGAGGGGCAGCAGAGGAAATGGTGTGTCCAGTAAATTGAATCGAACCGCCTTTTGATCTCAGCAGACCGGAAACGGTTTTCAGGATGGTAGATTTCCCAGCCCCGTTGGCCCCGATAAGGGTGACAATCTCGCCCTGTTCAACGTTAAAGGAAACGTCCTTAATAGCGTGAATACTGCCATAAAAAACGTTAATAGAATCCACTTGCAGCATAGCCATATAAACTCACCCCTCCTTTTTCTTGCCCAAATAGGCTTCGATAACGGCAGGATTGGCCTGGATTTCTTCCGGCGTGCCTTTGGCGATAATTTTGCCGTAGTTAAGAACCGCAATGCCCTCGCAAATCCCCATTACAAGGTTCATGTCATGTTCAATCAGCATGATTGCAATATGGAAGGAGTCGCGTATTTTCTGTATGTTTTCCATCAGGCTGGCAGTTTCAGAGGGGTTCATGCCAGCAGCGGGTTCGTCCAGTAAAAGCAGCTTGGGATTCGTACCCAGCGCGCGGACAATCTCCAGCCTTCTCTGCGCCCCATAAGGGAGTGCCCCCGCCTCATATTTCGCCAAATCCTGCATTTGAAAAATAGAAAGCAGTTCCAGGGCTTTTTCTTTAGCTTCTTTCTCCTGTTTCCAGTAACGGGGCAGGCGGAAAACAGATTCCATCAGATTAACGTTCATGGAATTGTGCAGCCCAATGAGGACGTTTTCCAGCACCGTTAAATCTTTAAAGAGACGAATATTCTGGAAAGTGCGGGCAATCCCCGCATGGTTCACTTGGACGGTGTTCATTCCGGCGGTGTCTTTGGCGTCAAGAAGGATCGTCCCCCTTGTGGGCTGGTAAACCTTGGTGAGAAGGTTAAAAACTGTTGTTTTCCCAGCACCGTTGGGGCCAATCAGCCCGGCGATTTCTGTCCTTCCAATGGTAAGGTCTAGGCTGTCTACCGCGGTAAGTCCCCCGAAGTCAATTCCAAGATGCCGCGCTTCCAGAATTGGGACTTTGTCCACGTCCCGTTCCGGCAGATAACTATGGGTAGGCACAGGAACCATTTTACTCATCTGGACTTCTCTCCTTTCTTGGCAACCCCGTCATGAATCCCAACACGGTTAATCAGCTTTTCCAGGATACGGGTAAAGGAAAAGTCATAGGTTCCCAACAGCCCGGAGGGTTTAAAGATCATTACAATAATCAGTAGCACCGAATAAATAACCATACGGTAATCAGCCACAGTCTGGGAAATGGACTGCAAGGCAAAAGGTACAATTGTCAGCACAGCCGCCGCCAGCACAGACCCCAGCATGGAACCCATGCCGCCCAATACCACCATGACAAGGATTTCAATGGATTTCATAAAACCAAAATCGCTTGGAACCAGCAGCCCAAGGTAACTGGCAAAAAGCGCCCCTGCAACTCCCGCAAAAAAGGCTGATGCAACAAAAGCCATTGTCTTATAATAAAAGGTATTAATCCCGCAGGATTCAGCGGCAATTTCATTTTCACGGATGGAGAGGATTGCCCGTCCATGGCGGGATTTCATCATTGTATGGATAGCCAGGCAGGTAACAGCAACGCAAATAAAGACAATAGGAAATGATGTATATTTGGGAATTCCCATCAAACCCGCAGCACCGCCCGTAAACTTAAAGCCCAGGACTGTATCTATGTTCAGCAGTATTACACGGATAATTTCACCAAAGCCCAAGGTGATAATCGCCAGGTAATCGCCTTTCAGCCGCAGGGCGGGAATCCCGATAATAATTCCAAAAATGCCGGCTACAATCCCAGCCAGAAGGATTGCAAGGACAAAGGCAGGCATACCCTTTATGGGAAAATTTTTCATAAAGATGCCCGCAGTATACCCCCCAACCGCCATAAAACCAGCATGGCCCAGGGGGAGCTGACCCAAATATCCGGTTGCGACATTCAAAGAAACGGCAGCGATAATATAAACGCCTACCTGTAAAAGAATTTTTTGATAATAGCTGCTCAAAACGCCGGTGGAAATAAGTACCTGACCCAACAGGAATAAAAGCACAATCAGTACGCCGTTAATCAGATAACGTACCGGCATAGGGATTTGAACTCTTTGACGCATATCCGACAGCCCTCCCAATTCATCAAACTTTTTCGGTCATAGGGCGGCCCATCAGTCCTGTTGGACGGAAAAGCAGCACAACGATCAGGATTGCAAACACAGCGCCGTCAGTCCAGTCAGATAGCCCTGCGGCGCGTACCAATACCTCAGCCATCCCAATGGCAAACCCGCCGACCATGGCACCCGGAATGGAACCAATGCCCCCCAGCACCGCCGCAACAAAGGCTTTCAGCCCCAGCATGGAACCCATGGTAGGGGATACCTGGGGATAGGTACAACAGTACAGGATAGAGCCAATCCCTGCCAGGGCAGAACCTACCGCAAAGGTAAAGGTAATCGTATTATTGACATTGATACCCATAAGCTGCGCAGTCCCCATATCCTCTGAAACAGCACGCATAGCCTTGCCGCGTTTGGTTTTCTGGACAAGGAAGGTAAGAACAACCATGGAGAGGAGCGAAACTGCAATGGTGACGATTGCCGTATTTCCAATGTGTACGCCCCCTATGTTGATAGCCGAGCCTTTAATAATGGAACTGTTTGGAAAAGGACGTGCATTAGCTCCCCAAATGTTCTGGGCAAGGTTTTCCAGCAGGAAGGAAACACCGATAGCAGTAATCAGCAGCGAAATACGGGGGGATGAACGCAAGGGCGCATAAGCAACCTTGTCAATCATAACCCCAAGGACAACACAAGCCAGAATTGCCAGGATTACAGCCAAAATCGGATGTACTCCTGCGGCAATGGTCAGCATGGCGACATAGCCGCCGACCATAATAATATCGCCGTGGGCAAAGTTCAGGAGCATGATAATTCCATAAACCATACTATATCCCAAAGCAACCAGCGCATAAATGCTGCCAAGCTGCAGGCCGTTAATAATTTGGGAGAGGAACAGCATAGGGATTCCATCCTTTCCATTATAAAAATTTCATAAAAACACACCAGTCTCTAAAAGTGGGCCTGTTGATACAACGTAAACCGACACGGGAGGCAGTTGTATCCGCCTCCCATCTCGGTTGCATTTTATACTATTGGCACATATCAATATACAGTTTAGAACTTGCAGTCAAAGGTATATTTGCCGTCTGCAATCTTGATAATTACAGCATCTTTCACAGGGTTATTGCTCTGGTCATAGGTAAAGTGGCCAGTGACATAATCCGCATTTGTAGCGGAAATTGCAGAAATAATCGCGGCCTTGTACTCATCGGAACCAGCAGCCAGACCTGCACTTTCAGCGGACTTGATAGCATCGGCAAGAATCGCGGCAGCATCATAAGTGGTTGCAGAGAACATATTAGGAGCTGTATTGTATGCAGTATTGTAATCGGTAAGGAATTTCTGGACAGCTTCCGAGGAATCGTCTGCCGAGAAGCCGGAGCAGTAATAAGCGCCCTCAATCAAAGAAGCGTCGTTAATTGCTTCGATTGCGCCATCCCAGCCGTCGCCGCCAACAAAGGTCGCGGTAAGCCCGATTTCCTTAGCCTGTGGAGCGATCAGGGCTACTTTCTGGTAATAGTCCGGGCAGAAAAGGACATCCGGGTTTTTCGCGCTGATGTTGGTGAGCTGCCCCTTAAAGTCAACGTCGTTAGTGGAGTAGCTTTCAGTTGCTACAATTTCAAGCCCGATTTCAGCGGCCTTGGCAATAAAGGCATCCTTTAAGCCAACAGAATAGTCAACATTGGTATTAAAGAGAACCGCCGCAGTTTTTGCGTTCAGCTTTTCCTTTGAAAAGCTTGCCATTTTTTCGCCCTGGAAAGGATCAATGAAACAGGAGCGGAACACATTAGGACGGACAGCATTGGTATCAGGGTCAACAGTAACAGATGCCGCAGTTGCACTGCCGGTAATCAACGGCATATTGGCAGAAGCGGATTCAACTGCTACTGCAACGGTTGGGGCTGTGGTTACGTCGCCGACAATCGCGGTTACGCCCTGTTCCAAAAGGTTGTTATAAGCGGTTACAGCATCAGCAGCCTGTCCCTTTTCGTCTAAAAGGATATATTCAATGTTCTTCCCATTGATACCGCCTGCTGCATTAAGCTGATCGAAATAAAGCTTTGCTCCGTTGGAAGCTGCTATCCCATATTGGGCAGCGTCCCCTGTCAGGGGAGCCAGAATACCTACTTTAATAGTATCGCCGCCGGATGCAGCTGAGGAGTCGTTTCCTGCCTGGCTGCCAGAAGGTGCTGAACTGGATGGCGTGCTGTTGCAGCCTGCCAGCAGTCCGCCGCAGACCGCAGCTGTAAGCATTAGAGAAAGAATCTTCTTTTTCATATTTATTTCCTCCTAATACTAATAATCAATTAAAATGTAATTTTTATTGATTATCCGTATAAATATCAGGGCTGTTCTGTGGGTTCCCGCATGACCGTAAAGCCCTTTCCACCAACGAGGCAAGCAAAGAGGGTTCCAAAGTTTTCCCGCTTCAAAGCGCTTCTTCATTAGCTTATCGCAATTATACCGTTGTGTTTTTTAAAAGTCAACGGAAAATCCCTAGAATTTTATACGCAATTAAAACAAAAATGTATTAAAATCGCTGGACTGGATGGAATAATTATACACGCATGTGCAAATTAATTAAAAAAGCAAAATTTTAAAAGAATCTTTTAGATAATTTATACAGAGATAAAATTGCTATTCACCCTTATTGTACGCCAAACGTTTCTCTGAAAAGTAACTTTTAATAGAACCTGCCGAGATTCCGGCGGCGGCACATAAAATTCCTGGAAGCATAGATGGCAGATCAGGCAGGCGTACCAGCCCAGCCGTGGACATATTTGCAAGGGAAAAAGTAGCATAGGGGGCAAGCATATACATTGTTCCGAAAAAGAGCAGCATAATCCATCTTGAACCAGCCCAGCCATCGTCCCTTCCAATAAAAAACGAAATAATGGCAGTACAGACAGGAAGCACCAGGTAAAAGCAGACCAGGGAATATCCCATTGCGTCTTTTCTTCCCCCCAGCCAGAATACGGTAATTACAGCGGCCCATATGATTAGATAGGCTGTTATCAGGATTGTTTTAGAAAGCTTCTGACGGCTTTTAACAAGGTTGGTGCTTTCTTCTAAATGCCTCATAACCTTTTGATCCCCTTTCAGCAGTTCGTCAAGGCTTATAGAATAAATATCGCTTAGATGCAGAATACTAATAATGTCAGGAAAAGATCTATTATTTTCCCAATTTGAAATAGTTTGGCGGCTGACATTAAGCCGTTCCGCCAAATTTTCCTGGGTCAATCCCTGATCCAGCCGGGCATTTTTCAGCTTGTCGCCAATCTCCATATAAATTCCTCCTTTCCATCCAAAATACCTGAAAGTCCCTTAAAAGTCTATCAAAAACATTTTACAGCCTGAAAAAAGGCTGTAAAAAACCTTTTACAAAGCTAAAAATTAATAAAAAAACAAACAGCTTTTGAAAAGCTGTTTGCCAATTTTCCAAGTGGAGACGCACGGGCTCGAACCGTGGACCTCTTGCGTGTGAAGCAAGCGCTCTGACCAGCTGAGCTACGCCTCCTTATTATAGAGACAACATGATTTAATAGGTGAGTCCATCTCTCTGGCTTTACAGGGAGATGGACATTGCTTTTGGTGGAGACGAAGAGGATCGAACTCTCGACCTTACGGATGCGAACCGTACGCTCTCCCAGCTGAGCTACGCCCCCAAAAATCAGTGCATAACTATTATAGCAATTTCTCAAAAAAAAGCAACCCCTTTTTGAAAATTTCTTCATACAGGGGATACACAATAGAATAAATTTTTTGTCTTTTTGTTGCTGAAAATTGAATATTGTGGTACTATAATCCCGTGGTGCTGCCATAAACGGTAGGCGGTTGGCTCCCGACAGGGGACCGCTCTTTCATTGAGAGTATTTCTTTGCCCCCTTACATAACAAAAGGGGGGCTGCCTTATGACAACGAGCGAGGTCTTTGATCTTCTTCTTGTTATCATTGGTATCTGCAATCTGTTTTTACAGATCATACAGATTATAAACAAGAAATAATCGCCGTCCCCTGAGAAAGTTCGGCGATTATTTCTTCGTACTTTTAGCCAGGGCCAACCGTCTACTGGCAGCCCCACTTTTTATATCCTAATTGTACTTTACATCTTTCGTTTTGTCAACTGTTTCAGCAGAAACCAGGAAAAAAATTCTTCCCTATCTTCCTCCAAACAGCGATGACAATGTTCCTGCTACCGCGTTAAGCCGTCCAATAGCCTGGTTGAAGGAATCCACATCCAGTTCCTCCAGATTCTTTAAGGCGCGGCTTACATTATCGCTCATATCAACAAAACTTTTTTCACCTTGCTGAACCATCTGATCGGTATGTGCCAAAAGCCCCTCTATATCCAGCTCATTCAGGCTTTCAGAAACATCCTCTAACTCTGACAGCGCGGTTTGGGCCTGCCCCGCAAGGGATTCCAGCTCTTGGGAAAATTCCGCTGCCCTTGGAGCAACACAGACAGCCAGAAATATGATCCCGCTAATGCCCCCAGCTAACAGAACGCCTGTCAGTCTTTGCCAAAAAAGTTGTTTTTTCATTATCCGCAGTATTTTTGCCTCGGCAGCAGAATTTGGTTGTATATCCAATGTTAAGCCCTCCCTATCTATTGAAAACAATGCCTGATACCCTTTTGTAAATATATCACACTTTTTCTTAAAGTCAAGGAGCACCTCCGCGAATAAAAAGGCCGGGCAGGATTTTCCTGCCCGGCCTTAAAACTGCCGGATTTATAAACCAAGCCGGTAAAATTAACCAATCAAAGCAAGGGCACGGGCCAAAGCGTCGTTCTGTGCTTTCAGGTAATCATCCAGGTGGTACTGTGAATAACCAGCAATATAGGCATCCCACTGATCAATAGGAGCTGTACCGGTGATGAACTTCTGGAGGTTTTCGTCAGAGTAAGTTTTCAGGTCAGCTTCATAACGGGTGACAATATCCTGTTCTGCATCATTGAAGCGGATTGCCTTGGTCAAGTCATCACGGATATAGCCGCCGTCTTCGTACAGCTTAGCAGCATTGACAACTTCTGTAAACGCACGGTTGGTAGGCAGATAGATGCCATTGCACTCCAAACGGGCCATTCTGGTGATGTTGCCCTTTACGCGCTGATCCTGGGGCAGAGTATTAGCATCCAGGGGCTCCTGGTACTCAGGAATGGTCTGGTATTCACCGTTGGCGTCCTTGGTGAAGGAAACACCTTCAATACCATAGTTGAGCAGTTCATAACCTTCATCAGAGAAGGAATAGTTGAGCATTTCCATAATGCGGTCAACTTTTTCTTCGGAAGCCTTGGTAAAGATGGCAAGAGCGTCCCTCAAACGGGGATAGTGAATGGTAGTCTGGCCCTTTGTGGTTCCATCAGGAGACAGAGGAGTAATAGCTTTGTACCATTTTCCGGTAACGCCCAGGTTTGCCCATTCATTAATCGCCCATTTAATACGGGAAGAAGCGTTGTCATGGGTCATAAATACGCCATCGTTCAAAACTTTTTCCTGCCATGCGGCTGTATCAGAAGTTGGGAACTCAGGATCAACCAAGCCTTCAGAATAAAGCTGGTTCAGCCAAATAACAACGTCTTTCATACGCTCATCCGCGCCGCCGAATTTAACAACGTTGTCAGTATCTACAAACGCATACTGGGGAACACCGCTCCAGCCTTCGCACAGGCGGCGGATCAGGCCCTCAGTCTTCATCCTGGTCATGAAGGGGGTCAGCTTGGGATCCTTCTCTTTAGCCATTTTCAGAAGCTCATAGCACTCTTCCTTGGTCATGTTGTCCTTAACGGTAACGCCCCACTCTTCCAGCAGGTCGCCGCGAACCAGCAGAACGTCGCCGACCTTCTGCTCGGACAGGTTGGACAAAATCTGGATCTTGCCGGTATCCTGGTTTGCAGAAAGGGCATAGACATAGGGATCATCATAAAAAGCTTTTTCCAGGTTGGGATATTTGCCCTTGATAAAGTCGTCCAGCTCCCACCAAGCGTCTTTATACTTGTTGAGCTTGGCCCAGCTTCCCTGTACCACTACATCGGGAATCTCGCCGGAAGCCATTGTGATGTTGAATACAGATTCCTCGTCATTGGCGGGGACATTACGCCAATCCCACTTGACGTTGAATTTCTCTTCATACATTTTATCCAGCATCCAGCCGCCATCAGGAATTTCTTCCAAGGCAGCGGAAGCGTGCATTGGGAAATAGCCAGTAATGGTAAGGAGTTCCCTCTCCTTCTGCTCCGGTGCGGCAGACTGGGAACCTGCGTCTGAGGAACCGGTAGATGCTGGGGCTGTGGAACCGGAAGGAGCCGGGGCAGACGATGAAGAAGTGCTGGAACTGCCATTACAGGCTGCCAAGGAAACCAGCATGGCTGCGGCGGTCATAGCTGACAGCGCGCGAGTAAGCTTGTTCATGTGAATATCCTCCTAGTTTTTCGGAATGTTTGAATTTATTTCAATTAAACGGGCAGGACAACAGAGAAGGTTAAGGAAAGTGGGGTTTTGGGAAACCGCTGCCCCGCGCCGTTTAACTGGCGGAAATTAACCTTTGATAGAACCAACCATAGTGCCCTTTACAAAATATTTCTGAATAAAGGGGTACACGCACAGAATCGGGATAACGGCAACCATAATAACTGCATACTTAATGGTTTCAGCAATCAGGTTGGTGGATTCCTCAATAGTAGTACCCGCCTGGGCAGAAAGAAGGTCATTAACCTGGTTCTGGAGAACAATGGAGCGAAGCACCAGCTGCAAAGGATACTTTTGAGAATCCTGAAGGTAAATCATTGCAGAGAACCAACTGTTCCAATGTCCCACGGCATAGAACATGCCAATGGTCATAATAGACGGGATGGACAGGGGCAGGATAATTTTTACAAGTATCTGCATATCGCTGCACCCGTCAATGGTAGCGGCTTCCTCCAAAGCATCCGGGATCCCCTGGAAGAAAGTACGCATAATGATCATATTCATAGTAGAAAGCGCGCCGGGCAGGATCAAAGCCCACATACTGTTGTAAAGGCCAAGGCCCCTGACAACCAGGAAGTTGGGAATCAGGCCGCCGGAGAAAATCATTGTAACGGCAATAAAGAAAGTAAAGACATTTTTCCCATAGAAATCCGGCCTGGACAAAGGATAGGCTCCCAGCATGGTAATAATCAGGTTGACGGCAGTACCGACAACAGTATACAGAATGGTATTCCCATAAGCGCGCCATACAACCTTATACCCCAGAACCGCCTCATAGGCGCGGAGATTGAATCCTTTTGGAAGCAGCGTCACCTGTCCGGCAGCAACATAAGCGTTGCCGCTGAGAGAGGCAGACAGAACAAAGATAAAGGGGTACAGCATGACAATGCTCAGACAAATCATAAAGACAACGTTAAAAATTTCAAATACCCGTCTTGAAAAGGCTTTTTGAATCATTGTTTAGTCCTCCTTCCTTACCACAAGCTGGTATCGCTGTATTTCTTAGCGATTTGGTTTGTAGTAGTCAGCAAAATCAACGCAATAATGGAGTTAAACAATCCAACTGCCGTTGAGAAGCTGTAATCAGCTTCGACAAGGCCCCGCCGGTACACATAAGTAGAGATAACATCTGAAGTCTTATAAATTGCGGGATTATACAGAAGGAGGATCATATCAGAACCAACTGACAGCAAATCGCCTACACGGAAAATCAACATGATGACTATGGTATTGGCAATTCCGGGGAGCGTGATGTGCCAGGTCTGGCGGAGCCGTCCGCCGCCGTCAATAATACAGGCTTCATACAATTCAGAATCAATTCCGGTCAGTGCCGCCAAGTAAATAATAGAACCCCAGCCCACGCCTTTCCAAATGTTCATCAATGTATAAATTGTTCGGAAATATCTAGGATCGTTCAGGAAATATGTACGTGTTCCGCCCAAAGCTTCAATCAGGTTGTTAATCATGCCGTTGCCGGGGGAAAGGAACTGAACCAGCATACTGGCAATGACCACAGACGAAACAAAGTGGGGCAGGTAGCTGATTGTCTGAGTCACTTTCTTAAACTTGCCGTCTTTCAGCTCATTGAGCAGCAGGGCAAGGATAATGGGTGCAGGGAAACCGAAAATCAGCCCATAAAAACTGATAAGGAAAGTATTACGGAGCAGCCTCCAGAAATAAGGGGTTGTAAAGAAAGCCTCAAAATGTTTGAGGCCCACCCAGGGGCTTGCCCAAATGCCCTTGAACGCATTGTAATCCTTAAACGCAATTACAATACCCACCATAGGGGCATAGTGGAACACAATATAGTACACAATTACAGGCAGGAACATGATGTACAGAAGGGAGCTTTTTTTCAGCTTCCTGAGTACCGAACTGCCTTTACTTGGCGCAGGCGCAGCCGCAGCCAGGCTAGGGGAAGTTTTGTTGGCTGGCATTTTATCTACACTCCTTTTAAATTAGATATAAAAGGACACGCTCCATTTTGGCTACGCATCCAATAACGCCGTACACCATCAGGGCATTAAAACGATCATGATACAATACGTTACTTTGCCTAAATTCATACATTTACAATAGCACAATTTTCACGTCTTGTCAATTATGTATGAGAAAGAAACATTTTTTCTGGCCCCTGTGTACAATATGTCAAAAAATGCTATGATTGATTTGTCTATGTCCAAATGAAATATATTGTTTTGGCGGCCCTGTTGAAACCAACCGCCTTCCCAAATAAAACTGTAAAAATTATGGCGTTTTTTCAATGATTGTTTGAAAATTGATTTTATATCATAGCATTTTTTTACTATTTTATCTTCCCTTTATTAAAATTGCCGTTTGGTATAAACCGCATTATATGCCCTTTAATTACAAATTAAATTTCAATTTTCCATTAATATGCAAATTTGATAGATAGCAATATTAAACGATACTATATTTATATTTTGATTGATTGGATAAGAAAAGAAAACTGTTACTTTTTCTGATTGGACTTTATGAAAAAAATTTGGTTTTTATAGAGGGGAACAAAACTTTAGCGGTACATAATTTTCCCAGCCTTAATAAATCGTTCATTTGTCCATTTTGATTTTTTATTGAAAAAAATTATAAACCATGCAAACTCAGTAAAAAAAGGGCTATGCGATCTTTTAGATTGCATAGCCCTAGGTTCTATTAAACTTACGGTGCGACAATTGTTGCAGATACTTCCTCTTACAGTTTTTACTGATTTCATCTATACAGGATAATGCGGCACAAAAGATTGAAATTTTGTTACCTGCCGGTTTGTTTTTCCTCAGCAATATGCTCTTTAATCCGTTCAAATGTTTCCGGGCTGATAACATGTTCAATCCTGCACGCATCAGCGACTGCAATATTCTCCGCAACGCCTAAATCCATCAGCCATTTAGAAATAACCTGGTGCCGTTCATAAATTTTTTCGGCAATTTCCTTACCGGAACTGGTCAATTCAATCCAGCCTTCCTTTGGATCCATCGTAATATATCCGTTTTCGCGCAACAAACTCATGGCGCGGCTGACGCTTGGTTTGGAAAAATCCAGTTTTGCAGCAATATCAATGGAGCGGACGTACCCTTTTTCCTGTTTTAAAATCAGGATTGTTTCCAGATAATTTTCCCCTGATTCCTGCATTTTCATTATAGACCGCCCTTCCTGAATAAAGATAAGAACAGGATTATTATACCATATATACGCCTGTCAAACAACCCTGTATATAATGAGGGTCAGTATTCCAGCGCTGGGGTCCAATATGACTGATGGTAAATATCCGTAAACCGATAGGCGGCTTTTACTTTTCCTTCCCCCACATCCACATTGCTGATTTCCATATTCCCGGATACGGTCATAGTCTCGCCTAAAAGGTAGCTGTCCTGATAAGTCCCATCATAAGCGTAGTAGTCACACAGGAAATCCAGGGTATCCCCATCCTGAAGTTCCGGCAATCCTTTTGCGATAGTCTCGGTTTCCCCCTGTACATAATCATAGCGCGCACCCGCAATACGGCCATAAGGAGTCTCATTGTCAAACACGAGAATTAAGTCTACCCTTTCACCATTGAGCAGGGCCGGCACACGTCCGGTAATAGAATACGTTTCGCCGTCATCTACTGTGTCAAGATGGTAATAGGCAACCGGCTGACCGTTAATAGCAAGCCAGGTGCGGTCATTTTCGCCTATTAAAGCCCCAGATTCATCAAAATCAAACGTATTATCCAGTCCAAGATCAATATAACCCTGCCCATCGTCATAGAAAAGGTTCAGTTCCAAACCCTGGACAAGTTCCCATTGCTGGTCGGACAGGCGCAGTTTCGGGATATTATCCCCGCCAAAATCCCAAACAAGTTTGGTTTCGTCAAACCGGTTTTGTACCAGAAAGTCCACGGTTTCCTGTGCATCCAGCCCGCGTCCGGTTAAAAAGCCCATATTAGAACTGTTCAGGCCAGAAATACCGTTTGAATTACCGGAGAGAAAACCTCCCAGAAGCTGGGCAATGGTTTCCGCATTAACAAGGCTTCCCGAACCGCTTCCCAGACTTCCTAAAAGAGAAGGCAGTGGAGAACCTGAGCTGCCGGAGGCAACTTGACCACCCACTTCTAAACTTGCAAATTCCTGGATACAGCGGGCATATTCCTGATCCATTCCAATCTGCTGGTAGGTAGCAACAGCCTGATCAACGGCAGAAACCTTTTTATATGGAAAATAAATAGAAATCCCATAACAATTTGTCATATTATCAGAGGTGCGGTTATATTTAACAGCGCTGCGGATAGCCTGCACCAACGCTTCCCTCTGGGGAACGCCCATATTTTTTGCCAAATGCACCAGGTCTACCTGGTCAATCCCGGAGGATTTGGCAAATTCCCTGGTATCGCTGCGGGCATTGGACACAGTACGGTATTCCTTATTTTGTATCATTTGGCTGATAGATTTAGAAAAATCCGTAAGCTTTTGCGGAACATCCTTTTCCAGTTCCGCCAGGTCTATAACAGATAAAGTTGTCTGCTGGCCGCGGCAGGTTTTGGCACAGACATCTATAAAATCATCTACAATCTGCTTTCCAACTTCAATCGTCGGCTTGGAAGTATCCTTAGAAAATTCAGTAAGCCAGTTTGTATAATACCAGCCTACCCCTGGTTCCGTCTCTTCAGATGCAATCAGGTAATCTGCATATTGGCTGAGGGTAAGGGCAGTTTCCATAGTAGCCATCAGGCAGGCGTCAAACCCAATAAAATCAAAAGTGGTTCCAGCATTTTTAAGGGCCTGGTTAATACCATCCAGCCTCATTGAACCACTGCGGGGGAATTTTTCATCATAGCCATAGCCGCTGAGAGAACCGCCGCCATGATCCCAGAAAATAAGCTCGTTGCGGTTTGCGGGGAAATTCTTTGTACACCATTGAATAAAGGATGTTAGGTTTTCTGGTTCTGTCATAGGGGAAGTTCCTGCATTTTCCACCAGGCGCACCAAATTTCCGCCCTTAACCTGGTAAATCTGGTTTACGTCTTTACTGATAACCTGGTTGCGCCAGCCTGTGCAGCCCCCGGTATATACCAAAACATTTACATTTTCCCCAATGCTGGCAGCCGCCATTTCCTGCAAATCCGAGGTAGCCATTCCACTGCGGGATTCCAAATCTGTTCCGCACATATAAATCATAATCGTTACAGTATCCTTGCCGCCGCCCTGAATTTTGGTATACCTATCTCTTGCAGTTGCGGAAACCGAAGTATCCAACTTTCCAAGATTCGCTTCCATATCCCATCCAGAACTGGTATTGTTATTTCCTGAAAAACCCGCCAGATTTCCAAGTATGTCAGCCGGGGAAATCTGGGAACCCTGGGACGGAGCAGATGTACTAATGGTTTGGGATGGAATGTCCTGGTTCCCGCCGGACAAAAAGGTTCCGATTCCCCCGCCGCCCAATACAAATAATAAAATCAAAATGATAACAGGGTTTATTTTGCCGGAACGTCCGCTGCTGCGTTCTCTTGGCTGCTCCCCGTTGGGGGGTATGGCGCTGGGATCACCTACCGGGCCGGAACCAAGTCCATTGCCCCGGCGGTGTACTCCTTTGCTGTTTTCTGTGATGCGCTTTTCCCTGCTTCTGGGTTTTTTCGGCTCCATGCTGCTCTCTCCTTAAATATTGTCTTTTTATATCTGTTTAGGGGATTCATGGAAGAAAACAGAAAGCATCAGCTTAATATAGTTTTCCGTTCCATGTCTTTTCCCAATGATCTTTTTCGGCAAATACATATTTACAGGCATCTTTCAGCTTTTATTTTACCATAGCTTTTATACAGCGTCTACCTTTTACTGTAAACTTGGCAGAAAAACCGATGAAGTCCATCTTCATAAAATAACATAAGTTTGATAAAATTTTATGGTCTTCGGCATTAGGTACGCCATCATCGCAAACCGTTGGTTTGCTGGATGGCTGCAAGAGGAAACTTTCAGCTCTGTCCAACTCTGCGGAGTTGGACGAAGCGGAAGAAAGCCCGCCATAATGGGGCTGCCCCAACGAAGCTGGTTCCATTCCCAATCTTGTACCACCCCCGAAGCAATTCCAGCGGGCTTTTTATTAAAATACTGACGAAGCGGTTA
>CAOJXI010000039.1 GCA_948465665.1 uncultured Clostridia bacterium
GCGGAGTTGGACGAAGCGGAAGAAGCCCGCCATAATGGGGCTGCCCCAACGAAGCCAGTTCCAATCCCAATCTAATACCACCCCCTGAGCAATTCCAGCGGGCTTTATTTAAATACTGACGAAGAGGTTAGTCATCATCCTCTTAGGCAAGGTTTACGTTGGCTTTAAGCCTGCTGGGGTATTTCGCGCCTGCGGGCGCGACCAAAGGAACTTTTTAGGAAAGTTCCTCTGGACTCTTCAAACCTTTTTAATCCGCCTTAGCTTGTACTCATCTTAGCTTTCTCCCGCAAATCAGCTTTACCAAACATCAAGATGGAGACCCTAGATAACTTAACGGATTTTGTGTTTTGCCGTCTATTCTGACTTCAAAATGCAGATGCGGCCCTGTAGCCCAACCGGTAGCGCCCACCTTAGCAATAGGCGTACCCCTTGCCACTACATCCCCAACATTTACATCAATTGCACTTAAATGGGCATATAAAGTTGAATAACCGCCGCCATGGTCTATAATCAGATAAATTCCATACCCTACACCTGCTTTATAAGCTGTATTGACAAAGGCAACTGTTCCCGGATTGGCAGCCACGACGGTTTTCCCATAACACTGGCTGCCTGATATATCAAGCCCAGTGTGGAAGTCCGAGTTATTAAATCTCCACCCATAATAACTCGTAAGCATGCTGTATCCCGGCAATGGCCAGCCAAATTGGCCACCGGTGTACTCATCATTTCCACTCTGATTCTGTTTACGCATTTCCTCCAGCATTGCATAAATTTTTGTTACTTCAGCCTGGGCCTCCTGCATCTCCTTTTGTATCTTTGCTTGGTTGGCGTAATACTCCCTTTCCGTATCCTCAAGGGTTTGGATAGAGCTGCGGATTTTTGCCACATCTTCTTCCAGGCTTTCCGCCTTTTCACTTTGCAGGCTGCGGGCTTCTTCATTTTCGGCTTTATTCTCCTCAAAGGATTCCTTTATCCGTTCATTTTCTTCCCGCAGATTTTCCAAATAAGTATGGTCGTCCTGTAAACTCAGTTTTTGTTCCGCCAGTTCTGCCAGAAAATCCTTATCCCGGTTTACCATCCTTGTAACCATTGTTGTGCTGGACAACATGCTGTAAAAGCTGTCTGACCCCAAAAGAACCTCTAAAGTTGTTGGATCCCCTGCCATATAGCTGCGTCGGATCCTCTGTTTTAATAGTTCCTCATTGTGTTCAATTTCCAGTTGTTTTTCCTCAATTTCAATTTCCTTAGCTGCAATATCTTCATTGTTCTGTTCAATGGCCTCTTCCTGCTGTTGGATCTGGCCGTCCAGATAAGATATTTTTTCCGTAAGGACCTCAATCTGCTGAGAGGTTAAGCTGATTTGCTGTTCCAGCTCGTTTTTTTCTTCACTCTGCCGTTTCTTTTCTGACTGCACACCGTAAATCTTATTGGCAAGTTCCTTTTTTTGTTTTTCCAATTGGTCGTATGTCTGATTTAAACTGGCGATCTGATCCTTAGCTTCATCCATATCAAGGTCATCTGCAAGCACCGGACTGGAGGGAGCCCCTCCCAAAACAAGCCCGCCAGCGCACAGCAATGCTGTAAGCCTTCTCCAAAGCTTTTTCTTTTCCGTTTGATGCAACTAAAACACGCTCCCCTATTTGAAGTACAAGAGCCGACGGCGGCGGCCGTCAGCTCTCCTATAAAGCCGGACTTGTCCGGTTGCTGCTCATCCTCACACCTTCAAATACTTTCCTACAAACACCATGCTGCCAAAGGAACCAACTCCCACGCCAATGGCGCAAAAGCTAATCAGCACTTCTTTAAACACCTGTTCAAAGGGGATAAAATATTGGTATAATTCCTGAAGCCAGGCAGAATCTACAGTGCCAGCCCACTCCATAACATAAACATATCCGCCCCATACCACCATATAAGCGAGCAGGGCAGAGAGCAGGCCCAGCAAAAGCCCTTCTACCACAAAGGGGAGCTTGATAAAGGAATCTGTAGCTCCTACATACTTCATAATGCTGATTTCCTTGCGGCGGTTAAAGACTGTAATTTTGATCGTGTTGGCGATAATGATTAAAGATACTGTCAGCAAAATAAGGACAATGATAAACCCGCACCAGCTTACAATACTGCGGATCCCTAAAAGAGTATGAGCAACCTCTGTTGGGACGCGGACCTCCTGCACTTCGGACATATCAAGGAGCGCTTCAGCAGTTTCCTCCAGTTTAACCAAGTCCTTAACTTTTACGCGGAAAGCATGGGGGAGCATATTTTCTTCCCCTTGGTATTCTTCCAAAAGCCACGCATATTCCCCATATTTATCCATCTGTTCCTGAAGCGCCTGCTCATTGGAAACAAATGAGGCTTCAGATATATTATCCATCATACGGATTTTCAGGCTGGCGTCATCTACGCCCTTCTGGTCAATCCCATCTTCCAAAAAGACAACAATCTCATTTTCATCTTCAAAATAACTTACAATGCTGCTGACGTTAGCCGCAAATAACCCCGCCGCGCCCACTAAAATCAGGCAGGCTGCCAGCACGCCGACAGCAGCTGTGGACATCAAACGGTTGACCCATAGGCTGCGGGCGCCTTCCTTTACCAGATAGCCGAAACTGCTTGTCCTCATAAATACCCCGCCTCCTCCTGATACTCCGGCGTATCGGAAACGACGGTACCATTTTCAATTGTAATTACACGATGGTTAAAATGGGATACCAATTCATGTTCATGCGTTACCATAACAATGGTTGTCCCCATTTTATTAATTTCGTGGAGAAGTTCCACAATCTCAAAGGAAAGTTCCGGGTCAATATTTCCAGTAGGTTCGTCAGCAATAATAAGGTCTGGGTTATTTACGAGTGCACGGGCCAAGGCAACCCTCTGCTGTTCACCGCCAGAGAGCTTCTCCGGTACAATTCGCGCCTTGGATGCCAGGCCCACCAATCCCAGAACATAAGGGACTCTGCGGCGGATATCCCTCAAGGAGACGTTTGTCACCCGCAGGGCAAAGGCCACATTGTCATAAGCCGTCATATAGGGGATCAGACGAAAGTCCTGAAACACCACCCCTAATGTACGGCGGAACTTGGGAATCTGCCTGCGTTTAATCTTATTCAAATTAAAACCATTGACATGTACAATCCCAGACGTAGGTTTTTCTTCCCTCAGCATCAGCTTAATCAGGGTGCTTTTTCCCGCACCAGAAGAACCCACTATAAAAACGAACTCGCCCCGGTCAATATTCAGGCTTACATTTTCCAGGGCTTTTGTACCGTTTTCATAGCGTTTGCTTACATTGTTAAACTCAATCACTTATACACCGCCTCTAGGCACAGCCTTCTTTTCCCTGTAAGGCCGTCAGAATTTCACCGGATTGGCGGTCAGGTATCTCTTAACCATCAAAGCCACCTTAAAAATAATGGCATGGTCGAATTCCCTCAGATCCAGCCCAGTAAGTTTTTTAATTTTTTCCAGGCGGTATACCAATGTATTACGGTGGACAAACAATTTACGGGAAGTTTCCGAAACGTTCAGATTATTTTCAAAGAATTTCTGAATCGTAAACAATGTTTCATGATCCAGGTTTTCAATCGAACCTTTTTTAAACACTTCCTGCAAAAACATTTCGCACAAAGTAGTAGGAAGCTGATAAATCAGGCGGGCGATTCCCAGGTTGTTATAGGCTACAATAGATTTTTCAGTATCAAAGACCTTACCTACCTCCAAAGCGACCTGTGCCTCTTTAAAGGAACGTGCCAAATCCTTAACGCCAACAACCACTGTACCGATTCCCACCACAACGCGGGTATAAAACTCACTGCCCAGCGTATCCACAATAGAGCGCGCCAGCTTCTCCAAATCCTTTGACTCAATGCCAGACTTAATTTCCTTTACCAGTACAATATCACTTTCGCTGATGCTGAAAATAAAATCCTTTTGCTTATCAGGAAACAGATTCTGCACAACGTCAAACGCAGAAATATCATTTGACGACACCACCCGAATTAAAAATACCACCCGGCTGACATCTCCACTGAAGTGCAGTTCTCTGGATTTAATATAAATATCGCTGGGGAGGATATTGTCAAGGATAACATTTTTTATAAAGTTATTGCGGTCATATTTCTCGTCATAATACTGCTTAATGCTTGTCAAAGAAATCGCCAGAACTGCGCAGTACCGCTCTGCCATTTCGTCGGTGCCTTCTACAAATACTGCATATTCAGGCTTCATGCGTGCACCAAATGGTTTATATGTATATCCATCTCGCACAAATGCTTCCCCGCCATCGTTTAAGTCCAAGGCCAAGTATTCGCTTTTTTCACCAATTTTGGTTAAATCGCTGCATGAGATAATCGTTGCAGATTCATCCACAATTCCGATTACACGGTCGATTGCTTCCCGCATTTGATGAATGACTCCCTGAAATAACCTGTTCGACATGACTTTATCCCCTCTGCTTTCTTTACATTTTGGTATACTGTCTAGTTCCCTTGCAGAATGGGTTTTCCCAGTAAGATTTTTCCTGCAAAGTACTCCCCTGGTTCTACTGCTGAAATAAAGTTTTACACTTATTTCATTGTACAAAATATACAGACATTTTGCAACTGCTTAGAATATTTTTTCTTTGTAATCTAAGGAGAACCTCTGTCCTCTGCTTTTTGTCCTTCATTGTACTCTGACCACAGCTTTACCATAGGCTAATTCCATTCTACATGATATTTTACAAAAAGTTGTGAATTTTTTTTGAACGGAACATGATGGTTACAAGAATATCTGTTGGTAATTTGTGAATGAGTTGGATTTATATGACGGGAAATATATGAATACATAAATAATAAACCTTTGATGGAAGGGCATATATGCGGGCACAGCCTAAGACAAGATACTACCTGCAATGGGTGAAAAAGTTCCCTGGCCGGCTTCAGGTCAAATATTCCCGGTCATCAATTCAGCTCTGCCGAACTGAGCCCGCTAGGGCTTGACAAACTAAAAGCTTTCTCTAACAGCCATCAAACAACCAGCGGCGGCTGAGGCATCACCCTTAAAACAGGAACCCGTAAAATGAAAGGCGGGGAATTGGGACGCTCCACAATAAAAAGACTTATGCCAATAATCCCAAAAAGCCGCCGGAGAAATCTCCGGCGGCCAAAAATCCAGGATTCAATATAATTAGTTAAAGATAACAGTTTCAGTATCCTTATCAAATACATGAACCTTGTTGATATCAATAGCCATTTTAATAACGTCGCCAACGCGGGCAGTAGAGCGGGGATCAACGCGGGCAGTAATGGGAGAACCGCCGCAGGTCAGGTACAAGTAAGTCTCAGCACCCATCATTTCAGTAACATCAACTTTACATTCAATGATACCAGTAGTAGCAGCAGACAAACGCATTTCGTCGTCATAAAGGCTCTCAGGACGAATACCCAGAGTAACAGCCTTGCCATTATAGTTCTTAATCTTAGAGGACTGAACCTTAGATTCAGGAACTTCGATTTCAAACTCGCCGAAGTGAATGAGAACCTTGTCGCCCTTTACTTCAACAGTGGCATCAATAAAGTTCATTTGAGGAGATCCAATAAATCCGGCAACGAAAATGTTGCAGGGTTTTTCATAAAGGTTTTGAGGAGAATCGACCTGCTGAATGAAGCCGTCCTTCATAACAACGATGCGGTCGCCCATGGTCATAGCTTCTACCTGGTCATGGGTAACGTAGATAAAGGTCGTTCCAAGACGTTTATGGAGCTTGGAAAGCTCGGTCCTCATCTGAGCACGGAGTTTAGCATCCAAGTTAGAAAGCGGTTCGTCAAGCAGGAATACCTGGGGTTCACGAACGATAGCACGGCCCAGAGCAACACGCTGACGCTGACCACCAGACAAAGCCTTTGGCTTACGATCAAGAAGGTGGGTAATATCGAGGATTCTGGCAGCCTCTTCCACGCGCTTTTTGATTTCTTCCTTTGGGGTCTTTCTCAGTTTCAAACCGAAAGCCATGTTCTCAAAAACGGTCATATGAGGATACAGAGCGTAGTTCTGGAACACCATCGCGATATCGCGATCCTTAGGAGCAACATCGTTTACTAAACGGTCGCCTATGTACAGTTCGCCTTCGGAAATCTCTTCCAAGCCGGCAATCATACGAAGAGTTGTGGACTTACCGCAGCCGGAAGGCCCAACCAAAATGATAAATTCCTTATCAGCAATTTCCAAGGTAAAGTCAGTTACTGCGGTAACGCCGCCGGTATATCTTTTGTAGATATTTTTCAGGGAAAGACTTGCCATAAAAGTTTACCTCCTGCATTTGTTGCAGTCCCACAAAGCGCCATGATTTAACGACCTTTGGGGACTGTGCTTTTTTCTATACCTATAATACCAAATTACAGCCTGTAAGGAAAGACTATTAATACCCAAACTTTAAAAATACTGTTTAGGTATTATGACTAATTTTTGTGCAAACGACGGATTTTTTATTAAAAACCATCTCCCTCCTCTTTCCACCGCCGTAAAAATTCCTTTCTATTTTATCACAGTTTTATAAGAATTCAAGGGGAAAAAGAAAAAAGGTAAGCGAAACCATTTTTAATATGAGATTATTTAGAGAAACGCTTTTTTGGAAAACAACTCCTACAAATCTTGTTTTGAAAAATGTTGTTTTTTATTGTATTTTCCGCTTAAAAATTTTAAAAAAGTGATTTAATGAAACTTATTCAACAGAAGCTCCTGTTCCTCCTCCGTCAATTCCCGGCAGCATCCAGGCGCAAGGGATGGGTCGAGGGAAACTCCCCCCATAGAAATTCTTTTTAGCGCCAAAACTTCCCTTCCTGTTTTGGCAAACATTCTTTTAATCTGATGGTAGATTCCTTCACTAAGTACAATTCTGGCTGCAGGCTGTACCTCCCAGGAGGGTTCGGGTGCCAACGAAGCTGGTTTACAAACCTCCCCATTTTTTAATTCCATTCCCTCTGCAAACATCCTTATTGCATCTTCGTCTACCGGTAAATCCAATACTGCAATATAAACCTTTGGAATATGGTTTTTAGGGGAAAGGATACGGTGGGCCAATTCGCCGTCATTGGTAAGCAATACAAAACCGGTAGTATCCTTGTCCAGCCTGCCTGCTGGAAAAATCCCCCTTCTAAATAATTCTCTTGGCACAAGATCCACAACGGTTTTTTCTTTCCCATCTCTGGAGGCGCTGACCACTCCTTCTGGTTTATTCAGCATAAGGTATATATGGGGGGCCAGATTCAGCAGTTTTCCCCCAATACACACTCTGTCTGTATCAGGGTTAATCTTTTCCTCTGCCCTCTTTACAGGTTTTCCATTAACTGTCACCTGTCCCTGTGCCGCCAGCTTTTTCACATCCCGCCTGGAAATTTCTCCGAGGGATGCAATCGCTTTGTCCAGCCTGACCTGTTCCATTTTATAATCCCGTCCCTTTTTCGCTGAACGGGGGACGCCCCCCGTTCAGCGTTTTCTATCAGTCTACCATATTTATGTTTCATCGGGAAGGGCCAATCCTCGAACCTGTGTCACTTCTCCGCCAATAGTTATATCCCCGCCAATTACTTCGCCCTTAAATACCAGAAGTGTAGCCTCTGCCGAGATGTTTTTTCCGGGATAGTTTAAAATTTTATACCGGTAGCGTTTCACCTTTTTTCCTTTAAATTTTTCCAGGTCATACCCCTGCTGTTTTTGCAGGGCATTATAATTTTCATAGGCTGTGTCAAATGTTCCCGGAATCAAAACGTCTATGATCTCCTCTGGCTCTGATTCTGTCTGGTATCCTAAGCCTTGAAGGAATTCCAGCCTGCCTTCATTGACAGAAACATCGCCCGCATCCGCTTTTACCTGTGCAGATACAGGTATGGCTTCATCTTTTTGAGAGGTACGGCTGTTAAAAGCTGTCAGCCCCCAGCCTGCTAAGATCACTGCCGCCCCGCAGCATACCGCTGTCAAAAAGGTCCTTTGTCTTTTCCCAAATCGCAGGGAAAAAAAGAGCATCCTTTTTCACCCCTTTTGTATAAAATAGAACCTGTATTAATTGCTATGCCTTATGTAAATAAAATATCCGTTTTTTCTTCTAAAATTGTACGTAAAAAATAAAAACATGCAACTTGTACAATTAATTGAAAAGGTATTGTAACAAATGTATCCTTTTTCCTGCCAATTAAATTTGATATAATAAGGGTATCCGCAAATAAAACCTCCTTCTGACAAAATGCAGCAAGCCCCAACCCTATAAACTACGAGGTGAAATAATATGGCAAAAGCGCCAGCCCGTAAAACACCCCAAAAGCGGAAACAAAAAAATACCGTTTCCGGTCTAAAAAAACACATCCCAAAATGGCCGTCAGCAGATATTATACACAGCCCCAAATTTCAGATTGCAACAACCTGCACTGTTGTATTAATATGCCTGTATATAGCAGTAACTGTCTCCATTTTTCATACCTCGGAGGATGACACAATTCTTGAACAGGATATTTCCTGGGAAACCGTCTTTACCCAAAAAACAATGCGGAACGCCCGCTCAAAAATGGAACTGGAAGAATCTGATATTATTTACCTGTATGCACCTCCTACCGCAACCGTGGATAGTTATGGAACAATAACGGATTTTGTTTTTCCTTTAGCAGTTCCAGATAAAGAACGGTACAGCCTATGGGAAATGAAGTATTATCCCGCCGAGTCTACCCTGTATCTGCAAATGATTGAAAAAAATAAAAAAGAAAAAGATCTGGAAGTTAGTTTAGAGCAACTTCCTCCCATAGAAGAAGTCCTTAAAACCTTTCTGCTTTTTCCCGGGAAATATATGTCCCAGGTATTCCCCCTGCCTGCCGGCGGCGTTTACCAGTTCGCGCCAGCAACGGATTTCGCAGTTATGGACTATGATTTTTCCGCTGAACTATCTAAAGGGACGCCAGGGGTATGGATTTCCAGCAGCGGCGGCGGTTCAATGATAGACGCCTCCTTTCACCCTACGGGAAAATATCTTACCTATGCCTGCACCCTTTTGGAAATCTCCCCCAGCGACTCCCAGCCGTCAGACAAAAAATCCAAATCCAGCCAACCCTCTGCCAATCCAAAAGACTCCCGCGCAAAAGTCCTTGTTATGACAGAGCTGTCGGCTGGAAACGGAATCCTGTAAACCGCAGCCTGTGCCCGGCGGTTACGCTGCAATCACCATTCCCACCAGAATGGTAATATCATCCTCCTTTCCATCCTGTGTTCTTGCCTTGGCGCATTTTGCCAGGTATTCTGCAAACCAGTCTGGGTCTCTCCCCCTGTATTTTTCCAATTCCTCTAAAATCCAATCGCCCCCGTTCTGTATTGCACCATCCGAAACCATAACAATGAGATCCCCATCCCTCAGTGCTACAGCAGCGTGTTCAAATGCAACATTATTTAAAATTCCCGCTGGGAGGGAAGCCGCCTCAACGCTTCCTGCATGTCCGCCCCGCCGCAGGAAAGTGGGGGCAGCACCTGCCTTAAAGAATTCTGCTTTCCCAGTATATAAGTCCACATTGACCAGATCAACTGTAGCAAGGGATTCATCTTCGGACTTGACAAGCAAAGCCCCATTCACAAGCTTCAGCGCAGCGGCTGGCCCAATGCCGGCGCAGAGCAGGCGTGAAAGCAGCCCGGAAGCCATAGCTGAATCCATAGCGGCACGTGCGCCGGTTCCCATCCCGTCGCTGATCAGCATTGCCGCATGTTTTTCCCCGTCCTGGAAAGTATTGCAGCTATCCCCGCAAATGCGGGAACCTGAAACACATATCTGGGCTGACCCGGTAATAAGCTGGAAACAGGTCTGTTCCCGGAAACGCAGCCGGACGGAAGAATCGTTGTTACAAGCCTCTACCTCCGGCAGTTCAAAATCCCGGTCGCACAATTCCCCCATAGAAACAGCCAGGTCTGCTTTATCTACACGCTCCATACGCCGGAAAGGGAGAACCAATTCAGCGGTCATCCTCCCGCCGGAATTTTCGTAACAGTTGATTTCCCTGGCTTCCAACCGGTTTTTCACGCAGAATTCTTCGATTTGTTTACATAAGGCAGGATTTGCATGGCTCAAATCGCGCATTTGGCGCGCCATTCCCTCCATAACCATAGAAAGCCCTTCAAATTGATCTGTCACCACGCCTCTCACGCGGGTTGAAACCCGCTTTTTTTCTTTTTCAGCCAGATTTTCCCGGAAATCCCGTTCTGCCTGTATTGCCAGCTTATCCGGCTGAACGCACCCCTGGGAAAAGCAGGCGGAAACATCCTTGCCATCCACCGCCCCCTCTGATCTTTGTATAAGCTGATGCAGACGGTTAATTCCAGCGATTGTATCCGAATAATGTTCCGTCCAGCATACCATACCATTAGGACAGCGCCGGCAGATTGTCCGCATGGTATTCTGATAAATCCTGTCGGGTGCATCTGTGCGGGGGAGGTCCCGTTCCAAAAGGCGCTCGGAAACAGCTTCTGTTGTCTTGGCGATATCTGCCAGTGCGGAGCCTGCATTGTGAAGCCGGGACAGCAGCAGCTCCCCGACTGCTGTCCCGCCGTTTCCCGGCATACTTCCTCCCAGCCAGCGCCCCGTTAAGTTCACCGCTTTGGTGGGAATCATTAAAAACAATACACTTGCTGCCAATGCTTCTATTAAAAGAATATACATTCTTTCGTCCTGGGCAAACAGGAATACGGAAGCAGTTTCCCCTAAAAGCATTGCAGCGCAGCAGAACCCCCGACCTAAAGGTGCAAACAGGCCGGAAAGGAGCCCCCCAATTCCCCAGACACCTGGCAAAGCTTCCCCCGCAATACTTCCAAGCCCTTTCTGGGGGCCGCAGAGGGCTGCTAAAACCCCTGCTGTAACACCAGCTGCTGCCCCTAAGCCGGAACCGTTTGTTTTTCGGCAGCTGCACAGGAGGATCGCGGCAAGTGCCAGCACCCTTCCTATAGATATCCGTCCAATACATAATCGGGATAAAGCCCCAGACAGCAGACCTGCCGTCAAAAGGATACTTGCCACATCTGCGGATTCGGGGCGGTCCCGCGGGGAGGCATTGGAGACCAAGCTGGTTCGCCCTATGTTTATCCAGCGGAATGCCCTCTGAAACAGCCAGCACGCCCCTACTGCCATTCCCCCCTGGCAGACAATTAAAACTAAATCGTTTACGCTGGTTCGGCTGGTTTGGTTGAACAGGCTTACTGCTAACGCTGGTATCACTCCTGCCGAAAACACCCCTAACATCCTTACTGTCTGCGTATGTTTTTCCCCGAAAAGCTTAATTCCTCCTTTCTCTGCCCCAAGTGCCAGAACCAGCCCGCATAAATACTCCCATGCAACGCCGGACGCCCCGCCCTGGAGCAGCCCTCCAAATTTCCCTGCAAAATAAAATATATATCCGATGGCTGTCCCGATGGCTGCCGGTATTCGGAAAACCATTGGCGCTGCCAGCGCATAGGCCACACCAAATGGAGATATCCCCCCAGGTAAAACCACATTAGATAACAATATGCCAAAGAGAACTGCCGCTGCCCGCTGAAGGCTGCCGGATGCCTGCCGGATAAAATGTTTTCCCTTCTCTAAAATCCCTACCCCGTAAATATCCGCTCTGCTTTCCATATTTTAACCGCCTTTCTTTTCTGCTTCTGTTCTTTTTTAAGAAGTACCTTCATAAACTGATTGGGGGAGCCGCTGCCCTGAAATCTATCCTGATTATACCAGTTCCCCTGGAGCGGAGTTTGTCACTGTATTGAAGGCCCTTTTATGTCTTTTTTACCGGAAAAAGTTAGGTGTACCAGAAGCAAAACGAAAAACTGCGTTCCAATGATTTCACCGGCGCAAAAAGAAAAAGCATTGTTTTTTTAGTTGGTTTCAGAATTTTTTCCAAAGATATACAAAAGAAATAAAGGGGAATGTCTTATACAGGGAGGCAAAATCCTCTGAAATGCGCGAAAAATAAAAAAATGAGGATGGAATCCCATCCTCAAATCTTAATTTTTTGGAAAAACGTTCCCATTTATTTTATGGTCAAACTTTTCTGTTTATTTTTGGAATATCTCATAAATTTTTGTTCTGATATCATTTGGAACTGCAAGGACATCACAGGCTTTGGTAAAAGACCAATTTTCTTTCTCCATTAACTGCTTTACGTTTTGGATTATTGTCTGTTCTATCCCCTCCAGAACGCCTTCCCTATAACCGGCGCGGTGCATATCTTCCAGCTTCATCGTCATTGTCATATATGGTTCCTCCTTTGACTTATCATGCCGGACATCTTCTACAGCTTCCTTTACCCTCTGCACTAACTTGCTGTTATATTGTCTTGTATTATCATCTGTCCTTAAATAATCCAGATATTCCAGTATAGCCCTGTCTGCATTTCCCGTCTTATATTTGCTGTTTAAAAAGAATACATGGGAACCGTCTTCATATTCAATAGAATAATCATCTTCCTTAGCTCCCATCATGAAGGATTTTCTTTCATAAACAGCCAACCCGTGTTCAAAATAATCAAAGGCACAGACAAATATCACATAGCTTTCTTTTAGATCCGCATAGTGAACCCCTTTTTCCAGCGTCCTTCTGTCAATCCCGCTTTGATAATACCTCACCCTCATTTCCAGGTTGTCACCTGAAAAACGCTGCATTTCAATATTATATACAGTTCCTTTTTCATCCTTGAGATATACATCCAATCGAATTCCGTGGCTTTCATAATCATCAGACAAATCCTGCTGCCGCTCAATATACTCAATATGATCGATCTGTTTTCCAAGCAGCGCTTCCAGGAAAAGAATACAGATATCCTCTCTGCGCATAACCTCTCCAAACATAAAGTCATCTGCCAGGGGAAGCTCGCTCAATGGAATGATTTTTCTTTCCTCAATTCCTTTGCCCCTTATCATCTGTCCTATCCCCTTTCATTTATATTATATACCCTTCTGTTTGGATATGCAAATCTTAAAAATTGTATTTACAATCCTTTTTCCTGCGCATCCTGCACCCTCCAATTATGAATAAAAGCTCTATATGAAATTTTCACTCAGCCCTGAAAAAATATAGACACCTGTCCATAAATGAGTTATAATAAAAGAAAAAACAGGAGAATCATAAATGGCAATCAATAAAGCGATGCGGGCAGCATTAAAAGCGCTGTCCTATCCTGAACTGGACATCCGAAAAACTTATAAACTGGAACGCGAGCTGACCAATCTCACTTCCAAACGTTTCATACGTCCCGATTTATATAAAATATGGGATCATAAGGTTCCCTGTACAGACCATGAAATCCCCATACGGATTTTTTCCCCCTCGGAGGATTTGCAGAACCGCCCTGTCCTGATTTTCATACACGGGGGAGGCTGGGTAACTGGGAATATAGACAGTTACACAGGCGTATGTACTGATATGGCACATTTGACACAGTGCATTGTTGCATCAATTGACTATCGTTTAGCACCGGAGCATCGTTTCCCGGAAGGTCTGGAAGACTGTTACACGGCTGTACAGGAAATTTTCCGGGAAAGCAGCCTGTTTCATGTTCAGAAGGAAGATATTGTAATAGCAGGGGACAGCGCAGGCGGAAACCTGACGGCGGCAGTCTCCCTTATGGCAAAGGAAAGGGGCTGTTTTGTTCCCCGTAGGCAGATATTAATTTACCCTGCCGTATACAACGACCACAGCGAAACCTCCCCGTATCCTTCTGTCCGGGAAAACGGGACAGGATATCTCCTCACATCAAAACGGGTCTGCGACTATCTGGAATTATACCGTTCTGCACCGGAGGACGTAGAAAATCCCTTTTATGCCCCGCTTCTCGCCAAGGATCTGAGCGGGCAGCCTAAAACCCTTGTGATAACGGCGGAATACTGTCCCCTGCGGGATGAAGGGGAAGCCTATGGTGAACGGTTAGGGGAGGCAGGTAATGAAGTGGAAATTCACCGGATCCCTGACGCACTGCATGGATATTTTTCGCTTCCAGCCCGGTTTGAGCTGGTTAAAAAGACCTATGACATTATTAATCAATTTCTGGAAGGGTGAGGCCCTATGGGAAATGGAAAAAACCTCCAATGGAGCCGTTTAGACAACGCTGCAAAGATTTTCCCGTCCACCAGCACCAGCCGTGACAGCAAGGTATTCCGGTTTGCATGTCAGTTAAAGGAAGAAATAGAACCGGAAATATTGCAGCACGCGTTAGATCGAACCATGGCACAGTTTCCCTTTTACCGTTCTATCTTAAAAAAAGGGCTGTTCTGGTATTATTTTGAGGACAGCGCCCAACACCCTGTTGTTGAAGCTGAATCAACGCCCCTTTGCGCGCCTTTGTATAATGGGGACGCAAAAAACTTACTGTTCCGGGTAATGTATTACCAGGAGCGAATCAGTTTGGAGGTATACCATGCGCTGTCTGACGGAACAGGGGCCTTAAATTTTCTTCAAGTGCTGATCTATTATTATCTTCTGGAAAAACACGGGGAAGAACTTGGTGAAACGCCGCCTGCCTTAGATTACGACGCTTCTAAAAACCAGAAACAGGACGACAGCTTTTCCAAATATTTTGAAAAGATGGGAAAAGTGCAGCAGACCAAAGCCCTGGCAGCTTACCGTTTAAAAGGCCCCCGGTTCCCTGAAAACCGGATTGGGGTAATCGAAGGCGTTATGTCAGTAAAAGCGCTTTTGGGACAGGCCCACGCCTACCATACTACCCTGACAGTTTTTCTGACTGCGGTAATGATCCTTGCCATCCATGAAGAAATGAGCCTTCTTGATCAGAGAAAACCAGTCGTTATAACAATTCCCGTAAACCTTCGCAATTATTTCCCATCTGTTTCCGCGCGGAATTTCTTTGGGGTAATCAATGTAGGCTATGATTTCCGCCAGAGGAACGGGCAGTTAGAAGATATTATTGAATATGTAAATTCATGTTTCCAAAAATGGCTGAATAAAGAACGCCTTGGGGAAAGGATGAACCAGCTTTGCGCTCTGGAGCACAGCCTGCCTATGAAGCTGGTTCCGCTTGTATTAAAAGACCCAGTCCTGCGGATTGCAAACTGGGCGGCAGAAAGGGAGATTACAGCGGCATTATCCAATGTCGGCCGGGTATCCATGCCAAAGGAATTAATTCCGTTTATTGATTCCTTTGATGTTTTTACAGCTACCAACCGGCTTCAGGCGTGCATGTGTTCGTTTCAGGACAGGTTTACAATCAGCTTTACCTCTCCCTTTTTAAGCACAGATGTACAGCGGGCCTTTTTCCGTTTTATGACTTCCTTGGGGATAGAGGTTGAAATAAGCTCCAGTCCATTCCAGGATGAAATAGCGGAAGAAAATAATTGATGTGAGTTCGATATAATTTTCTGCTTTTCGGTTTTATGTACGCCATCATCCGCAAACCGTTGGTTTGCTGGATGGCTGCAAGAGGAAACTTTTAGCTCTGTCCAACTCTGCGGAGTTGGACGAAGCGGAAGAAGCCCGCCATAATGGG
>CAOJXI010000040.1 GCA_948465665.1 uncultured Clostridia bacterium
TTAGGTAAGGTTTCCCTTGGCTTTAAGCCTGCTGGGGTATTTCGCGCCTGGCGGGTTCAGTTCAGCGCGCTGAACTGGCGACCAGGGGGCTTTTTAGGAGTGCAGCTCCGCTGCACAACCCCCTGGACCCGAAACCTTTTTAATCCGCCCCAGTTTGCGGTTATCTTAGCTTTCCCCCGCAAATGAGCTTTATTTTATTCCTGGACAGTACGATGCAGCACCTTTCTAATGGAACCTATTCCTTCAATCATTTCCTGGAACAGTTTTTCAACCTTATCCGCCATACCGACAGCATACAAATCCACCCCAAAAATTCGTTCATTCTCCAAAATCGGTTTAAGGGTCTCCCCAGCAGCAACGGTACTTCCTAAAGCAATCCCCTTTAAAACCTGCTGAACAGAATCCAGCAAAGGATCAGGGCTAGGCGAAAAAGCGTTCCCGTTATCGTCAATCCCCATAGCATAGCGGCACCAGCCCGCAAAAACAAGCGGGATAACTTTTAAATCATCCACCTTCAAATCAGGCCGTTTCAAATAAGCCTGAATGGTCTGACCAAAACGGATAGGGAGCTTTTGTGAGGTATCGGTAGCAATACGTTGGGGGGTATCCGGCATAAAGGGGTTGGGCAGGCGGATATTAACCACCTCGTCAATAAAGTCCTTGGGCTTAATAATGCCTGGGTCAACAACAACAGGCATCCCTTCAATGTATCCAAGGCGTTTCACCATGGCAAGGAGGTCGGAATCCGACATTTCCTGGTAAATGGTTTCAAACCCAAGCAAACATCCAAATACAGCTAAAGAGGTATGTAAAGGATTCAGGCAGGTGCAGACTTTCATTTTTTCCACTTTGTCAACGGTCCCGCGGTCAGCAAAGAGAACCCCGGCTTTTTCAAGGGGAGGGCGTCCAGCCGGGAAATGATCTTCGATTACTAGGTATTGTGCCTGTTCCGCATTGACAAAGGGCGCAGTGTAGGTCTTTTTTTGGGTGATAATGACATCAGCATCTTCAAATCCGTCTGACTTTAACATTGCCTGAACCTTTTCGTCAGGACGCGGGGTTATTTTGTCAATCATGCTCCAGGGGAAGGATACTTTTTGGGGGTCGTCCAGGTAGTCGAGAAATGCTTGGGGCGCATGTCCCTTTTCCTGCCACTTCTGGGCAATTTCCAGAATCGCCCCTTTGAGCTTGTCCCCGTTGTGGGAACAGTTGTCCATGCTTGCCATGGCTATCGGCAGGCTCCCGCAGGCGTAACGGTGCAGGAGAAGCGCCGTTAATTTGCCCATAAGGCTTTTAGGCTCTGCTGAAGGCTCGTCTATGTCATGCTGCACATCTGGAATGTACCCGCCGGAAGCCCCCCGTAAACTGTACCCCTTTTCGGTTATGGTAAAGCTTGCCATCTGCAAAGAGGGAGAAGCAAATATGGACTTAATCTCCGCCCAGTCTTTTCCTTCTGCCAGATAGGACTCGGTAACGCTTCCAATGACTTCTTTGTCAATGGAACCATCTGCCTTGAGGGTGACAAGCAGGCTCAGGTTTTGATAGGGACGGTATGCCTTTTCAATGATTTCTGTGTCAAAGGATTCACATACGATGATCCCCCGGTCATATTCGCCGGCATTTAACAGGCGCTGGCTCAATGCCGCCGGAAATGCACGGAAAATATTCCCTGCCCCAAAGTGGATCCAACTGGGATTCTTTTTGGTTTCCGCCGCTGCCTCATCCCGGTTATAGCGGGGGAGGGTGTAGCCTTTTTCTGCCCAGGCCGTGGGATTCTTTTGGTAGTCTAATAGCTTCATCTGTCAATCCTCCTGCTTTTGTTTATTTGTTTGTGGTAGGGCCGTTTTTGCCTTTCTTTCATTATATCTGTACATGGAAAAACTGTCAATAATAACAATGAACGCAATCGTTATATCCTGACAATGGAAGCTAAAAAGATTTAAAGATTAACTAAAAAATATCTGCAAATGTAACTAAAAAAATAAATTTTTATAAATTCCCTATTGTCTTCTGCTAATAAACATGCTATAATATTAGCGAATTCTACAAACTGTAAGGAATTTATAGGGAAAAGGTTGTTATAAATGCTCCAAGAAGTAAATTTACAGTTCTTGGAATTTAAATGACAGCTTTTTTCCAACAAAGACCATAAGGTCGTTATTTTAGGAGGTAATACATAATGCAGGTAAGTCATAAGGCTACCACAAAGCTTTTGGTTGCTGCCCTGGCTGGTGCAATGGCCCTGAGCGGCTGTACTGGAACCAGCAGTTCTGGTTCTTCCGGCGCTAATACCCCCCCCCAGTTCTAATTCCGGCTCCACTTCCAGCACTGGCGGTGATGCTTCTGGTTCTTCTGCTGCCGGCCCTGAAGAATTCAGCTATCCTATGGATGGGTCGGTTACGCTTTCTATTAACGCTACTTATGAGGGCGACAGCGTTCCCGAATGGGTCAAAGGCCATTATTTCTGGGACTTGATCCAGGAGAAAACCGGCGTAAAGCTTGAGTTTGTAGGTTCTCCTTCCAAACCCCAGGAAACTTCAGAGGAATTTTCCCTGCTCCTGGCTTCCGGCGATTACCCTGATTTGATGCAGGCTAACTGGATTACCTTTACCGGCGGCCCCCAGGCAGCACTGGACGACGGTTATATTATTGCTTTGGATGAATATTCCCAGTATTTCCCAAGCCTTTCCAAGATCCTTGCCGAGAATGAACAGTGGAATAAAGATGTCCGCACCGATAACGGGCAGCTTTACAATTTCCCGCTGTTAGGTTCCCAGGAAACAACCGCCGGTACTGGATGGGTACTCCGCCAGGATTATCTGGACAAGGTAGGGCTGGCAGTGCCTGAAACCATTGACGAATGGACTGCAGTACTGACTGCGTTTAAGGATCAGCTGAATTTGGGTTCCCCCATGACCTTTGAAAGCCGCTGGCTGTTCCTGGAGTATGCTACTGCTGGCTTGTCCTCCGCTTATGGCGTTTGCTATCCCTTCTATTTGCAGGACGGGAAAACTGTGTTTGGGCCACAGCAGCCCGGTTATAAAGAATGGGTAACAACCTTAACCGATTGGTATTCCAAAGGCTTGCTGGATAAAGACCTGTTCTCTGTGGATAAGAATACTGTCCAGTCCAAGTTTGCCTCCGGTGAAGCAGGTGCTGCTCTCCAGCAGGTTCGTAATGTCCAGAACTGTATCCAGGCAAATGCTGACAATCCTGAATACAAGGTAGTCGCAGCCCATTCCACAGTTGCCCAAAAGGGCGATGTTCCCCAGATGGCGCACCATAACAACTCCTATAATGGCGGCTGCTCTGTTTCCATTTCAACACAGTGCAAGAATATTGAAGCTGCCTGCCGTTTCCTGGATTACTTCTACAGCGATGAAGGCGCTCTGTTCTGCACCTATGGAGAGCAGGGCTTTGCATGGGATTATGTAGACGGCGTTCCTACCTTCAATGATTTGATTCTGAATAACCCTGAAACCCCTGACGCCCAGGGCGCACGTTACTTTGTCGGCCAGTTCCAGAACGGCCCAATCCGCGTAATTGACAGCAACTCCCATTACATGCCTGAAGTTCGTGAAATCCAGGCTGTGTTCCAGGCAAACATGAAGGATTATGCGTATCCCACTGTTACCAATAACTCCGACGAAATCGACACCATGAAAAAATGGGCGGATATTGACACCTACTGCCGTGAAACCATCACCGCGTTCATTCTGGGCAATAAGCCTTTGACTGAATGGGATTCCTTTATCTCCACTGCGGAATCCATGGGGATTAACGATGTAGTTGCTGCTAAGGAAGCTGCTTACCAGCGTTACCTGGCTCGTTAAATCAGTAGATTCTGCCTATTTAAATGTTAAAAGAAGAAGGGGTGAGCGGGCTCCTCCCGCCCACCCTTTGTCTATATAAAATCAAAATGAGACAGTTAAAAGGTGGAAAATATGGCAGGGGAAGGTAACCTCTGCGGCAAAGCGTCCCCCCGTGTTGGAACCGCAGCAAATATCCTTTATCAATGTTATGGGAGGCGAAACAAGTGTCTGCGACAAAATCAACCATGAACGGTGTAAAAAAGCGCGGCGGCAAGCTGTATGACATCCAGATGGATTTCCATAAAAACTGGCCGGTCTATCTGATGTTCATTCCTGTTCTCTTGTTTTATATTTTGTTCCATTACAAGCCCATGGTGGGCGTAGTAATGGCTTTTAAAGATTATAAACCTGCCTTTGGCGTATGGGGCAGCCCTTGGACAAAAAACTTTGGGTTTAAACATTTTCTCGACTTTTTCAGCGGCATTTATTTTGGACGGGTTATTTCCAATACCATCATTATCAGTGTATACCAGCTTGTATTTGGTTTCCCTGCCCCCATTCTGCTGGCATTAATGCTCAATGAGCTTAAAAACCAGCGCTTTAAGAAGACCATGCAGACTGTTACTTATTTCCCGCATTTTATTTCAACTGTGGTTGTCTGCGGTATGCTGACCCAGTTCTGTCTGAGCGATGGCTTGTTTAACTGGATTACAGGGCTGTTTGGGGCTGAACCGGTTTCCATGCTCCAGCAGCCAAGCATGTTCCGTTCTATTTATGTCCTTTCTGGTATCTGGCAGTCTATGGGCTGGGACAGCATCGTTTATCTGGCAGCCATTGCGGGCATTGACACCCAGCTCTATGAAGCAGCAGCCCTTGATGGCGCAAACCGCCTGCGCCGGATCTGGCATATTACCCTTCCAGGGATTAAGGGCACCATTGTAATCCTGCTGATTATGAAAATGGGCCAGGTAATGAGCGTCGGCTCGGAAAAAATCCTGCTCCTTTACAATGATGCTACTTATAGCACTGCTGATGTTATTTCTACTTATGTATACCGTAAAGGGCTTATTGAAATGAATTACAGTTTTTCAACGGCTGTAAACCTGTTTAACTCAGTCATTAACTTTGCTTTGGTGTGTTCTGCCAACTGGATCAGCGAAAAACTGACCGATACGGCTTTGTTCTAAGGAGGGTGAAATACAATGATTGAAAAAAAGACCTTTGGCGACCGCCTTTTGGATGTGTTCATTGTCGGAACCCTCTGGTTCCTGGCCATTATCATGGTTTATCCAATGCTGTATGAATTGTTTGTATCGTTCAGCGCCCCTGCTGAACTGTATAAGCACCGCGGCCCTTTGTTCTGGTTCCTGGGGTTTGACACGTCTGCTTATAAGATAGTGCTTTCCAACCCACTGGTTTTGTCAGGATACCAAAACACCCTTTTCCTGCTGGTATTCGGCTTGCTGGTAAGCCTGGTTATGACAGCCCTTGGCGCTTACTGCCTGTCCCGTACCAATCTTTACTGGCACCGCCTGATGACTGTTTTAATTTTGATTACCATGTACTTTTCAGGAGGGCTGATCCCCACCTATTTGACAGTACGCCAGTATGGGCTTTATAATTCCCTTTGGGCGTTAATTCTGCCGACTGCCATCAGCACCTATAATATGATTGTGCTGCGTTCCTATTTTGCCTCTATCCCGGAAAGTTTGGTGGAATCTGTTTTCATAGACGGCGGAAACCATTTTACGATCCTGTTTAAAATCTTTATCCCCCTTTCCCTGCCTGCCATGGCTGTTATGGTTCTTTATTATGGGGTAGGCTATTGGAACAGCTGGTTTAATGCCAATATCTATTTAAAAGACCAGGCAAAATATCCCTTGCAGCTTGTTTTAAGGAACATTCTGATTACTGGTTCCAATCTGGACACTGGTTCTGCCTCCGTGGTGGATTATGAAATGCTGGAAAAGAGTATCAAAGCTTCTATGGTTATTGTTTCTACTCTGCCGATTCTGGTTATTTATCCCTTCCTGCAAAAATACTTTGTAGGAGGTATTATGGTTGGCTCCCTGAAAGGATAATCTTTAAAAACAGATTGTCTGAAAAAGATTTTCGGCTGGTTTGATGGTTTTTCAATCATCAAGCCAGCCGTTTTTTTGTTTATCAGGGTAATTTCAAAGCCTTCTAAATCCCCTTGATGGGAAGGGCCTTTAACTGGGTTTCGGTCAGGTTCGTCATTTGGGAAATCGCTCCTACATCAAAACCCCTGGCCTTCATCCTGGCGTTATTCATCATCCTGGCTGATACTCCAATCCAGCATAGGCCATACCTCATTATTTTAATGCGCTTATCTCTTTTTCGGATAAACCTGTACTATTAATTATAGTATCCATAGGTACATTTGCTAAGATAAGATTCTTTGCAATACTTAAAGCTCGGTTATTGCTGCCTTCTTTTATCCCTTCCTTTATCCCTTCTTCTCTCCCTTCCTTTATCCCTTCTTCTCTTCCTTCCTTCCTCCCTTCTTCTCTTCCTTCCTTTCTTCCTTCTTCTCTTCCGTCCAGTATCCCCTGGTTGTAGTCCCGGAGGGCTTTCATCCTGGCGTCGTATTCCCGGCGTTTTTCATCATCCTGGCTGATGACCTGGAGCCTTTTGTATGCGTGCTTAATCCCTTCGTTCATATCTGCCAACATCTCAAAGTCCTCCTTCTTCTCTGCGGCGAAAAACTTCGCCCACAATAATACATCGCTGCTGTTTTCCCGGATTTCCTTCGGCAGCTTCGGAAGCTCTATAACATGGTATTCCAGCATATCAGTATAGATAAAATGCCGGGTATCCTCCCTAATGTGGAACTGCGAATAAAAAGGTTCCTCGTTTTTGAACAGCTTAAAGTCTAATATGCTGATGCTGACACACTTTTTCAGGATGCTGTACGGCTCTCCCTCCTGAATTTGGTCTGCATACTTTTTGGCCAGGTAAAAGGTTGACCGCTTCGGCCAGACCGGTATCTCTGAAAGCTGGATTTCTATGTCTATCTCTGTATCATTGTTCAAACAGACATTAACGTCCAATATCCCCTGTTTATCCTCGGAATGGATTTTCCGCAGGTCAGTATTTTGTATAACAACAGATTTGATCTCCTTTACATCCAGCCCCAGGACTGCCGCTAAAAACCCTTTTAAAGCATCTTCATCATACATAATTTCCTTGAAGGCAAAATCTACCTTAGGCTTCATTAAAAATTCTTCCATAGCTTTCTTCCTTCCTTTTCCAATTCCTGTTCCAGCAGGGGTGGGCTTTTTTATCAGTCTTCAAAAAAATAACTTTCATCGCATATCCCAAGCACCAGCCCCTGGCAGATGATACTTTCATCAAGCTCAATGGGTTCATATTTGGAATTGTGGGAAATCAGTTCCCCATTCCCCAGCTCCTTGATAAATTCTTCCCCGTCCATAAAGAATACCCCTATCTGGCCTGTCCTTATTTCGCTCTGGGCGTGGACAAAGATCATATCCCCATCCTCAAAGCCAGGCTCCATGCTGTCCCCACGCACATGGGTTATAAAAGATGTCCCGTTGGGCGGCTTCTTTACCAGCATAACCGTTTCAGGATAAGGAGTACCAATAGGCTGCCCTGTGCCGGCACTGGCTGGCTCCCTGTATTCCGGTATATAGAAATGGGAAACTATATTTTTTCCTGCTGCCTGCTGGCGCAAGGCTTCCCTTTGGGCCTCTATTGTATGCTTATACTCTAAATCCAATACGGATTCTACTACTTCTTTACCATGCTCGTCTAGGGAACGGTATTTTTTTACCATTTTCTGCTCTGTCGAACTTAGGACATCTGGCTTCTGTTCATCATCTTCAAAATCAGCCAGCCTTTTTCCAAGCGCATGGGCAATTGCCTTTATATTGTCTAACGTTGGCGCTTTGGTAACACCGCCTATTATTTTATTTATCGTACCTTTGGGGACGCCTGATCTTTCGGATAATTCATCCAGGGTCATGCCTGCATCCTTGCGGTATAAACTTATAATTTCACCTAGTTCCATAAAATCACCCCTGTTACTATTTTATATCCCCTCAAGACTTTTGTCAATAAAAATAATTCCGAAAACGGAACTTTTTACCCCTTTATCTATTGACAAATCTAATTTAAGGGATTATAATCTTGCTATAAATCCCGTAAACGGAATTAAAGAGGTGGAAATTATGGTTTATTATCCTATTCTTATCGGAGAAATGGCTAAAAGGGAAGTGAGTAAAAAGGCAATAGCGCGCAGCATTGGCATATGTGACAAGTCCTTTAAAAACAAACTTACTGGAAAAGTCCCTTTTACTTGGCCTGAAGTCAAAAAAATTCACCTTGGCTTTTTCCCTGATATTCTTCCTGATCAATTATTTGCTACATCAGATGAACTTGACAATAAAACATAAAAAGCCTGGACAAGCTGCTATGGAACAAAGGGAGTGGACAAATCCCCGGAGGGGTATCTGCAGCCAGAACTTCGCCGGCAGCACAGAGCCTTTTCAGGCTAATGCCAGTTTGGAGGAATTCAGCGACATAGAGGACGGCGGCCTGCCGTTTTGATGGAGGGAATAAAATGAGATGGGACAGCATCCCCCAGGAATTGAAAAATTTGCGCCAATGGGTCTGCTGGCAGGCAGCCCCCATTGAGGGAAAACCAGGTAAAATCAGGAAACTACCCATTAACCCCAGGACAGGCGGAGCCGCCCAGTCCAACAACCCGGACACCTGGACGGATTTCCAGTCCGCCGCTTCTGTGTCTTCCCGGTTTTCAGGGCTGGGGTTCATGTTCGGGGGCGGGTATTTCGGGGTTGACATAGACGGAATAGAGGGGGATATACAGTCCTTCCAACAGGGCGACCCCCAGAACATTGTAGGAGAATTCCTCCACTCCCTAGCCTCCTATGGGGAATATTCGGTCAGCGGGAAGGGGCTGCATATCATCTGCAAGGGCAAGCTCCCCTCTGGCGGGAGGCGGCGGGGCAATGTGGAGATGTACGAGCGGGGAAGGTTTTTCGTTATGACCGGGAACCGGGCAGGGCCTTATACGGGGCTGCGGGACTGTACGGAATTGATCAAGCCGCTCCATGAAAAATACATCGGCGGGGGACGCTCCCCGCTCCCCCCAGGGGAACCGCCGGCGCTGCCCCTGAGCGACAACGAGCTGCTGGACAAAGCCCGGAATTCCAAACAGGGGCGGGTTTTTTCTGACCTGTACGCCGGGGACTGGGAGCCATACTTTTCCAGCCAGTCAGAGGCGGATTTCCGGCTCTGCTCCCTGCTTGCCTTTTGGACGGGCAGGGAGGAAGAACGGATGGACAGGCTTTTCCGTTCCTCTGGCCTGATGCGGGACAAGTGGGACAGGAAACAGTCCGGCAGCACCTACGGGCGGCTGACCATTGCCAAGGCCGCGGCAGGATGTACCAGCGTTTACGAGGGGAAAAAGGCAGGGGGATACGGCGGCGTTGCCATTGGGCAGCCGGAAAAACGGAAGATATACAGCTTTGACGACACCGGCAATGCGGAACGCTTCTGCGACCAGTACGGGGATATGATACGTTATTCCTACATAGACAAGGGCTGGCTGTGGTATGACGGGAGGAAATGGGTTGTGGATGATGTAGGTATGGTGCACAGGCTTGTTGATAAAACGGTTGAGGACATGTCAGGGGATTTTAACTATTATATGGAACACGCCCCCGCCAACGTCGATCTGGGCGAATGGGAGAAATCCCTGAACAAGCACATGAAAGTTTCCCGTTCCAGCAAAGCGAAAAGCGCCATGCTTAAGGAATCGGAACACCGCCAGCCTGTTTTGCCGGAACAGTTAGACCAGTTCCCCATGCTTTTAAATACCCCCAGCGGGACGCTGGATTTATGCAGCGGGGAGCTGATGCGGCATGATCCGGGACAGTTCCTGACCCGGATAACAACCTCTGAATACACGGATAAAATGCAGTGCCCCCTATGGCTGGATTTCTTAAACACTGTCTTTGCCGGAGACCAAACCCTTGCCCGGTATCTGCAAAAAGCGGTTGGTTACACCCTTACCGGCTCTACCGCGGAACAATGTATGTTTGTATGTTACGGGGAGGGGCGCAACGGCAAGTCCACGCTGCTGGATGTGCTGTATGAGCTTTTAGGCGGGTATGCTGCCAACGTCCAGCCTGAAATCCTGATGGTGAACCGGAAAAACGCTGGAGGGCCGCTGTCGGAAATCGCCCGGCTGCGGGGCGCGCGGCTGGTTGCCAGCGCGGAGCCGGAAGAAGGGATGCGGCTCAACGAGGGCTTAATCAAGCAGCTCACCGGCGGGGACAGGGTGACTGCCCGGTTCCTGTACGGGAAGGACTTTGAATTCAAGCCGGAGTTTAAACTTTGGATTGCGGCTAACCACAAGCCGGTCATCCGGGGGACGGACACGGGTATCTGGAGGAGGGTGCATTTAATCCCCTTTACGGTGCAGATACCGGAAAGCCGGGTTGACAAGGCGCTGCCCTTTAAGCTGCGGCGGGAACTGCCTGGAATATTGAAGTGGGCGGCAGAGGGATGTTTGATGTGGCAGAAGGAGGGCTTGGAAATGCCCCCGGCTGTGGTGGAAGCGACAGCAGAATACCGCGGCGAAATGGATATTTTAGGGCAGTTCCTGGCGGACTGCACCCAGCAGGGGCCCATGTGCGGGGATGTCCCGGCAGGCAGGCTATACCAGGTTTACAGGCAATGGGCACAGAACAATGGCGAGTTTGTGGTGAGCGGGACTAAGTTCGGCAGGGAGATGGGAAGGAGGCTGAAACGTATTCGGAATGAAAAAGGAATTTTGTACTGCAATTTAAAGGTAACTTTAGAGCCGCCAGAACCGTTTATTTCTTTTGATGGCTGAAAATATGCAGGGTTATGCAGGGTTTAGGGGTGTTTCCAGAAAACCCTTATATCTCATATTTTTACTTATATCATTTATTCAGAAAAGGGGTGAACCATACATAACCATACATTCATGAAAAAAACCGGAGCAGAACGAACCTGCCCCGGCAACAGACCGCCCACAGTATTGCGCATAAAATGCTCGTGGGAGTAGCCAGCTTTATGATACCATGGTTTCTTTATTTTGTCTATGTTTTTATGAAAGGAGACAGGCGCCCATGAATCCAATAGAAACCTTGACCTGCCTGGACGAATTCCGCCAGGAACTGCACTGCCAACAGGAGAAAATAGCCTGCCTGGAAGAAGCTGCACAGTATTTGTCCCCTGTAGGAGATGGGGCTGGCAGCAGCTCCGGCCCCTCTGACCGGGTGGGGAAAATGGCCGGGCAGATTGTGGATGAGAGAGCAGAATTGGAAAAAATGGAGGAAAACTATTCCCAGGCTGTGGCAGAGGCCGCAAAGGTTTTAAACCTCCTGTCCAACCTGTCAGAGCGCGAAATCCTTACCAAACGTTACATAGCCGGAAAAAGCTGGGCGGAAATCTCCGTCTCTATGGGGTATACCCATCGCAATATCCGCAGGCTGAAACAGAACGCGTTTCAAAAGCTGTCCGCCAATGTCCGCTGATGTCCGCCTGTTTCCGGTTGATTTCCTATAAGAATGTGCTAAAATAGTATTATCAATATTTTCTAAAAAATAAACTTTTTTCAGCCGTGTTTTTGAAGAAAAACACGGCTTTTTTATGCCCAAAAACGATTAAGCCAATAGAAACAGGTAAAGGGGAGAGGAGGGGATGGAAAAGAATCCAACTGGAAAACACAGATGAAATTTCCGGTTACGCCTCGGTTTTCGGAAACGTGGATGATGGCGGCGGTTATTCTGTGCCGGAGGTTTACGCCAACGAAAATTATCGAATTCTGGAATTTTGATAAGTCCGCAAACCCTGAATGGATACGGACAGTCAACCTGTATTGGAGGTATTAAGCATGGATGAGTTTGGAACCCTGCTGGCTGATTTTAACCGGCTGAAAGAAAGCTGTCGGAAACTGGAAGGGCAAAAAATCGTGGCCGGCATTGCAGATAGCGCCGATCCCGATGTATTGAAAATTGCTTACGGGCACGAATACGGCATACCCGGCAAATTGCCGGAACATTCGTTTATCCGCGCCAGCTTTGACGCTGACAAAGCCAAGCTGGGAATATTGATTGGCGGGCAGGTCAGTAAAGTTCTGGCTGGGCAAAAGCCAGCAGATGCAGCAGCAAACGCCATTGGCGCACAGGCTGCGCAAATGGTGAGGGATTTCATTGAGGGGAACCATGTTAAGCCCCCTTCGGATTTCTCGAAAAAGACACGCCGGACAACCCTGTTTGAAACAGGTACACATATCCGAGACCGTATTGTTTACAAGGTGGTGAATTCCTGATGTTTTTTAATACTCCAGGGCTGCCGCGGGCATTGCTCCACCTGCTGGCAGCTTATGAGCGGGTTGCGGAACCAGGCCCCGGCGGACAGTTCAGGCCAGTTACAAAGGCTGTTTCAGTCTTTAAGGGCGTAGTACTGCCATTATCTAATGAAGACTGGAAGCTGTTGCCGGAAGGCTCCTACACCCAAAACGCGCAAAAGCTCTATACGGATGATCCAATTATGCTGAAGCCGGGGCAGGCTGTCCGGGACGCTTATGATGGGCAGAAATACACCGTGAAAACTGAACTGAACCACAACACGGTTCACCCCATACGGCGGTACATCATTGAAGGGGTGGTAAAGGAATGACCTTTGTACAAGCCCGCAATGCTATTAATTTTCCCTTGTAGGGATTCAAAATAATTTTTTAAGGAGGCCATACATATGGCAAAGGCAAAAAGGTTACACTGGGAGGACATGAACCAAGAACAGAGGGAAAAAGCCCTGGCTACATCCAAAAAGTGGGGTATCCCTGTGGATAAGGTTAAAATGACCGTGACAGGGCTTATTGTGTCGGATAAGGAAAAAGGTCTTTTGCAGACCAAGCGGGACATGGTGGCCAAGGGCTGGGCGGATAATGTGGACAGCATTACCGATGATATGCTCCGGCGCTATGTCGAGGAGTGCAACGAACAGGCTTTGAATCATAAGCCGGTGCGCCTGCGGTAAGCTTCCAAAACCAAAAACAGGGCCGTCTCCTGCCGGGGGCGGCCTTTATCTGTAAATGGGAGGGGAAATATGGATACTCCGATTTCAAGGGCAGAACATGAGGAATTCTGCCGCAGGATGGAAAGCGAGAACCAGCGGCTAAAGGATGAAAACGACCGCCAGAACGCGCGCCTGGCGCTGCTGGAGGAAACCGCCCGCCAAAATGCCGCCATGGTGGCCAATGTGGAACGGCTGGCGGTAAACATGGAGAATATGCTCAAAGTCCAGGAAACACAGGGGCAAAGGCTGGAAACCCTGGAAAGCCGCGACGGCAAAATGTGGCGCAAGTCCATTGGATACCTGGTGACGACAGTCATAGGTGTAGTGGTGGGGTTCCTGTTTAAGCAGTTTGGGATGTGAGGAAAACGATGAGAACTGAAATGACAAAGAAAATTGTGTGGGCCTGCCTGATCCAAGGCTTCGCCTGGGTTTGGTGCAGCTACATTTTGGCCTTTTTAGACAAGGTGCAGATTGCTGAAAGTTTGTCTCAGGTGGCTGTGACGGAAATTATTGGCGTGGTGCTGGTTTACTGCGCCAAGTCTGCCATTGAAAATTTGAGCAAGAACAATAACTGGCCCGATAAAGGGAAAGGAGATTTGGAAGATGGAGAACATTAATATTCAGCCGGTTTTAAACGCCTTCATTACACTAATAGCGGCGGTGATTACCTGTGTTCTGGTGCCTTATATCAAGAGTAAGCTCACTAGGCAGCAGCAGGAAAAGCTGTTGGAATGGGTCAGGATTGCGGTTTCGGCGGCGGAACAGATTTTTTCCCAGGCCAAATCCGGGGCTGAGAAAAAGCACTATGTCCAGGAATTTCTCGTTTCCAAGGGGTACGATGTGTCCAAGCCTGAGATTGACGCTATGATTGAAGCCGCTGTCAGCAGGATTAACGGTGTGGAATCTGTCAGGATTACGCACAGAGCCAATCTGGGCATGTCCAGAATTTAAACTAAGAACAGATTGTCTGAAAAGCTTTTCGGCTGGCCTGATGGTTTTTTCAATCATCAAGCCAGCCTTTTTTTGTTTATTAAGGAAACAAGGCGGATTTTATATAAGGTTATTTTCTACATTTATCAAATTCGGGGTTGAAAGCATAGAAGTTTTTGGAATCCAAGGAGTCCAAAACATCGCGGAGGGCTTCGCCAAACCGCTGGTAATGGACGATTTCCCTGGCACGAAGGAATTTGATAACATCGCGGACATCAGGATCGTCTGCCAGGCGGAGGATATTGTCATAAGTCAGCCGGGCTTTTTGTTCAGCGGCAAGGTCTTCGTTGAGGTCGGCAATCGCATCGCCGGTAGACTGAAGGGTTGACGCTGAGAAGGGGACTCCAGACGCCGCTATCGGATACAAGCCAGTAGTATGGTCTACAAAATAGGTGTCAAAACCACTCTTTTTGATTTCATCTATGCTAAGGTTGCGTGTAAGCTGATGAATCAGGGTGCAAACCATTTCTATATGTGCAAGTTCTTCGGTGCCAATATCTGTTAAAATGCCCTTCATATCATTATTAGGGGCAGAAAAACGCTGGCTGAGATAACGGGTAGCTGCACCCATTTCGCCATCCGGCCCGCCAAACTGGCTGATAATCACCTTTGCCAAGGCAGGATTGGGGCGTGTAATTTTAATAGGATATTGCAGTTTCTTTTGATATACCCACATACCTTATACACCCTCCTTATCCATATCCCATGGCCATGGCCCATCAACCCACCGCCATTGGTTTCCACTTGTTGCAGAATGATCCATAATTGTAATAGGGCCATATCGTTTCGTGTACGCTTCCGCTGCTTCCTCACGCATAGCCCGGTGTTTTTCAAAACTCCGAATTGCTTCCGGGTCGTCTGGATGAGTATCCAGGTATTCGTTAAGCTCTACCAGAATAAAATCACATACTTGCAGGCGGTGCAACAGCACTTCTTTGCTTTCGTTATTTTCTGCCACAGTTTAACGCCTCCTCTCCAAGGAAGGGTTTATCAAGATCGGGGAACATTGTTCCTCGGTGCAATGCGGTTGTGGGATCATAGGTGGTTCCCCATTGCTGATATCGTACATAAGCCATCGCCAAAGCCATGGGAAAAGGATCAGAACAACTATCAAAGCGTTCCAACATTCCTGCCGGATTTACCTGACTGCTGCCTAAATCCATGGAATTCATTTGTTCCATTGCCAGCATCCTTTCTATTGCGGTTTGCAGAGGGAGACATTTGCCTTCCCGCCGTTAGTTCATTATATGATGTTTCCTTTTGTTTGGTGTCGAAATTTTTGTGATTTTAGGGTATTTAGCTAAACTCTGTAAGTCTGGCGGAAATGCTGATTTGCGGGAGAAAGCTAAGACAACCGCAAGCTAGGGCGGATTAAAAAGGTTTCGGGTCCAGGGGGCTTTCCTCAAAAGCCCCCTGGTCGCGCCCGCAGGCGCGAAATACCCCAGCAGACTTAAAGCCAAGGGAAGCCTTACCTAAGAGGATGAAAGCTAACCGCTTCGTCAGTATTCAAAATAAAAAGCCCGCTGGAATTGCTTCGGGGGTGGTAT
>CAOJXI010000041.1 GCA_948465665.1 uncultured Clostridia bacterium
TGCCCGCCCTAAGCTGGTTCCAGTCCCAATCTTATCCCACCCCCGAAGCAATTCCTGCGGGCTTTTTTATTTTGAATACTGACGAAACGGTTAGGTATCAGCCTCTTAGGCAAGGTTTCCGCTTGATTCAAGCAAGCTGGGGATTTCGCCCTCTGCGGAGGGCGACCAAGGCGCCGCCCTGGACCTGCCGGGGGCTTTTTAGGAAAGCCCCCTGGACCCGAAACCTTTTTAATCCGCCCCAGCTTATACTCGTCTTAGCTTTTCCCCGCAAATAAGCTTTATCTAAAAAAGACGCGCCCTTTTTAGAGCGCGTCTTTTCAACATCATATTTTCCGTGTATTCAAATACCGTATAATTTCGCCCCCGATCTGATTCAACGGGAACTGTTTCGAGATACCGCCCAACTTAAAGGCTTCCATAGGCATCCCATAAACAACGCAACTATCCTTATCCTGGCCGATGGTATACGCTCCGGTGCCATGTAACTTGGTAATTCCCTTAGCGCCATCCGCGCCCATCCCGGTAAGGATAACGCCAACGGCGTTCCTCCCGGCAGTAGAGGCAACGGAATCGAACATAACATCAACCGAAGGGCAGTGGCCGCTCACCTTAGCGCCTGTCTCGCTGCGGATAAAGTACCCATTAGCGTCTTTCAGCAAACGTAAATGGTAATCCCCGGCAGCGATGATAATCTTGCCTTGTTCAACCCTGTCGCCATTAACGGCTTCTTTCACGCTCATTTTGCAGATGCGGTTCAGCCTCTGGGCGTACATGTTGGTAAAAACGGGCGGCATGTGTTGAACAACGATGATACCGGGAGTAGTAGCAGGCAAATCCCGTACTACTTCTAAAATGGCCTCTGTCCCGCCGGTAGAAGCGCCGATTGCGATAACAAGGTTTTTGGAAGCGGGGTTGTTGGAAAGGGTAAGCCCGCCGCCAACGGAAGCGGCAGGGCGAACAACGGGCCGCGGCCGTGGTGAAGCAATGTGGGCCTTGGAAGCAACTTTCACTTTGACAGTCAAATCGCTGATGAAGTTGTTCATGTCAAAGGCGCCCTTCACAACAGGCTTGCGAACAAAGTCAACCGCCCCGGCCTGGAGCGCGTCAAGCGCGTTGAGCGGAAGGGAGCTGACTACAACAACAGGAACCGGATGTAACGGCATTAATTTTTTTAGGAATTCAATGCCGTTCATTTTGGGCATTTCAACGTCCAGGGTGACAACGTCTGGTTTAAGGGCTTTTATTTTGTCCATAGCATCTATGGCATCCATAGCCGTCCCGATAATTTCGATGTTCAGGTCATTGGACAGCCCAATTTCCAGCGCCCTCCGAAATGTGATGGAGTCATCTACAATTAAAACCCTGATTTTGGAAAGTGGCATCGCTTATCTGCCCCCCCTTTGATAGATAGCAGGTTTTAAGTAGCGGAACCTGGAAACGCTTCGGTCGATGGTTTCGGAATGGCCTATCAGGAAATAACCGCCTTCTGCCATGGAGTCGTAGAATTTGTCTACCAGGCGGCGCTTGGTGTCCGCGTCAAAGTAGATCATTACATTCCGGCAGAAAATGAGATCCATCGGCTTCCTGAAACTAAAGGGTTCCATCAGGTTCAGGGTGCGGAATACAACCTGGCTGCGGATACGCTCGTTGACCTGGTATAGATCCGGCCCGGTTTTGACGAAATATTTGTTTTTCCATGCCGGGGGAATGTCTTTCAGGTTTTCACCTTCATAAATTCCCTGGGTTGCCTTATCCAGTACGTTTTTAGAAATATCTGTTGCAAGGATCGTCGCATCCCATTGGGCTTTCTGCATCCCGAAGAATTCGTCAATGACCATGGCGGTGGTGTATGCTTCCTGACCAGCGGAACAGCCTGCGCTCCATATCCGCAGATCATGGTCGCGGGAATGGGTCTGTACCAACTGGGGGAGCACTACTTTTTTTAGGAATTCATAGTGCTCCGGCTCCCTCATAAAGTAGGAATAGTTGGTGGTCAGACGGTTGATAAGGTTGGTCGCTTCCTGCCCGCTGGAATCTTTGAAAAGAATGTCCAGGTACTGCTGGAAGCTTTCAATCCCCTTATCCCGCAGATAGTTGGTCATACGGCCCTCTATTAAGGTCTGCTTTTTTTCGAGATTGACCCCGTAATTTTTTTTAACAAAAGTAAACAAAGCTTGGAATTCACTTTGGCTGATGTGTATTAGACCAGTAGAAGATGGTTTGCCTGCTAATGCCATGTGCTGACGCTCCTTTTATCGTAATCCGTTATCAAATCCCTCCGATGGAGAACATATCCAGGTCGTTGGCAAAGAATTTTTCACAGTCAATGTTGAGGATGATCCTCCCCCCCGTGTGGGCTATGGTGGAGAGGTATTTGTTGGATTCATTGCCCCCGAATTCAGGCGGGTTGGTGAATTCATTCGGCTCAACTGTTACAACGTCGGAAACACTGTCCACAATAAGCCCTACCTGCATATCGTGTATTACGACTACAATGATGCAGGTCTTGTCTGTGTATTCAATTTCCATCTGGTTGAATTTAGTCCGAACGTCTATGACAGGGACAATCTTGCCGCGCAGATTGGTTACGCCTTTGATGTAAGAAGGTATCCCCGGTACAGGGGTAATCGGCGGAATGGTCAAAATATCAACTACCCGGAATAATTCCAGGCCATAAATGGTTTCCCCCAGGAAAAAGGTGAGGTAGCGATCACTCATATCGCCTTCAACCATGGTGCTGACGCTCTGTATATCGCTCATAGGTTCCACTACCTTTCATTCAAATGTAACAGGCTGTTTGCGTCCATAATCAGGCTGATATTGCCGTCGCCAAGAATGGTGCAGCCTGAAAGCCCGTAGCCCTTAATGTCGTATTTGTTCAGGAATACTGGGAAGGGCTTTACAACTACCTGCTGTTCGCCGAGAAGCTCGTCAGCAAAAATGCAGCACTCTTTCTCGCCGTATTCAATCAAAATGACAATGCCGTCAAAAATGTTGGTGACAGAGGTTTCAATCCCATACAGCTCATGGAGCCGGATCAGGGGATAGCATTGGCCGTACAGCATGATCATTTCGGTTCCGTCGGTATTGTGGATTAACTGGTCGTTGCTGGTAATCTTGATAGAACGTTCAATGGAATTGATAGGCAGGGTAAATATAATGTTGCCTACAGAAATTTCCATGCCGTCAATAATCGCCAGGGTCAAAGGAATTTTAATGGTGAAGGTAGTGCCTACATGGAGCTTGCTGTCAATGGAAATTGTGCCGCCTACCTTTTCAATATTTTTACGGACAACGTCCATGCCAACGCCGCGCCCGGAATATTCCGTTACCTGGGTGTTGGTGGAGAAGCCCGCCTGCATGATGAAGTTGTAAATTTCCTTTTCGGTATATTCGGATTCCGGCTTGGTCAGCAGCCCTTGGTTGCGCGCCTTGTTCATCAGCTTCACCGGATCTAACCCGCACCCGTCGTCTGACACAGTGATAACAATGTCGCCGCCAATATTCTGGGCGGAAAGGGTTACTTTTCCGGCTTCCGGTTTGCCCAAAGCCCGGCGTTCTTCAGGGGATTCAATGGCGTGGTCTACCGAGTTGCGGATCATGTGCATGAACGGGTCAGCCAGGGAATCGTTAATTGTCTTATCAACCTCGGTTTCCCCGCCGAAAGTTTCAAGGTTTACATTCTTATCCAGTTTCTTGCACATGTCCCGGATGATACGGTTCATCTTTTGGAAGGTGCCGGAAAGGGGAACCATTCGGATAGACATAACCACGTCCTGAAGCTCGTCGGTCAGCTTGCGCAGTTCCCGCATGGATTTGTTGAAGTTGTCCAAAGTAAGGCCCTTCAAATCCGGGTTGCTGGCAACAATGGATTCAGCCGTTACGATTTCTCCCATTAAATCCATCAGGTGATCCAGTTTGATTTGGTTCACGCTGATAAGGTTTTGTTTTACACCCTTGGGAGCAGCGCTTGATGGGGCAGATGAAGCAGCGGACGGGGCCGGTGTCGGAGTACTGGGCGCTGTATCAGCCTGAGGAACATGGGATTCTTCTGCCGGGGGTGCTTCCACCTGCTTGGGCAGAGGGGTCCCGCCAGCAGCCACATATTCTTGTTCAGAAATCAGGGACGCTGTTTTTACTTCGACAGTATTGCGGATAACCTCCATAATGTCTTCCGAAGTGGAAGCAGTCTTAAAGCGGATGTAAAAGCCGTTCTTCACAATCTGGGCGGTTAGGCTGGAATCAGATTCAGGGGATTGGGGAACAGATTCCAGGTTTTCGCACCAGTCTTTTAACTGGCTTAAAAGCATATAGGCGCGGAGGTTTTCCATGCGGCTTTCTTCTTCAAAGAATACCTGCACATGGTAATACCCGTTCACGCTATGAGCAAGGGAGTCGGGTGCAGAAGGAGCAGGCGCAGGCGCGGCTGGAGCATTGGGAGTACCCGCAGCAGGTGCAGGTTCTTTGGCTCCTGCTCCAGATTCCCCATTCATACGGGCAACCTGTTTGTGAAGCTGGTCAATGATTGGCTGGGGATCCTGATGTTCCGCATCGCCGCCCTGAAGCGCATCCATTTCGTTTTTGATGAAATCCGACGCCTGGAACAGCAGATCGAAAATGCTGTCCTGGACAATGTTCAGCTTGGATGGGTCTTCCCGGAAAATGAAGAATACGTCTTCTACCGAATGCGCCATATTTGCGAGCGTCTCAAACCCCATCATCCCGGAATTCCCCTTGATGGTGTGCATGATGCGGAAGATTTCACTGATATTTTTTTCGCTGATGTTTTTGGATTTCTCGGATTCAATCATTATTTCATCCAAGGTATCCAGCAGGAGGGTATTTTCTTCGATAAAGCCTGCCATCAGTTCCATGTTTGGATCAATCGTACTCATAGCATTCACCTACTATTTCCTAAAAATTTAGATACTACTCCCTATTATAACTTATCGACACTTTTTTGTAAATCTCAACTTGCAAGCTTTATTTTTTGAAAAAAATAACGATATATATTTATGAAGGGTATTTTTGCGTGTATTCCCCTCTTTTTATGGTGCATAAGGATAAATATGCTATATATTATAGATGAAATTTGGGGAATCTGCTGATGAAATCAACAGGTGTTGATTGATAAGCCGTTTTTGCTTTTTCAAAGAAAAAATTTTAAGATTTTTGTGGGAATTTGATAATTTTTTATGCAGACAAAAAACGGCCGTCCTTTTTGTACTCCTGTCCTTTCCCTCTTTATCAAATACAAACACCGCCCAGGATGGGGGAATCCGTTTGGAAACGGCGAAAAAATACAATACTGCAAGGTGATAGACCATGGCTGACCTTTTAAAAATAACTACTCCTTTTATTAACAACAATAAAAATCAGGTTCCCGTGGCCCGGCAGGTGGCGGATCCATCAGCGCCGTTTAATCTCCAAGACGTTCCAACTGTGGTACGCCCTGCCACTGAGGAGGAAATCCTGAAACAGAATAATGGGATGATTCAAAAGGAAAATTCCTCCAATGCAATGGCAAGCCTTCTGAAAGATCCTAGTTCAGCAGTCAATTTCCTAAAAAACATCTATGTTTTACAGGAAATCGTGCAGCTCCTGCCGATTAAGAATACAGCCATTACACAGGAAATTGAGCAGATGTTCCATTCCCTTTTGATTAAGCCGGAGGATATTGCCGCTGAAATGGCAAATCAGGAAACTTCCGCTACTACCTTCAAGGGGGAGATGTTTGATTACCTGCGGAACCTCCTGTCCGACAATCCTTCCAGTGAAATGCAGTCGGCTATTGCCAATATGCTGAAATCTATTAATAATCTGGCTGGACGGCGGGATGCCCTAAATGCGGTTTCTAACAGCTTGAAATTCCTGTCCCAAAGTTTGGAGCCCAGCAGGAACATTTCCCAAAGGCTGGCAGACCTTTCTGTCCGGTTCCGCCAGGAAGACGCACCGGAAAAATTTGTCCAGCTCAAGGCAGAGGCAATGGATATTTTGAAGGAAATGGAAGGAAATCTGCTGTTTAACTCCAAAATGGCTAAAATCAGTTCCATTACCCTTTATAACCTTTCCCGCTTTAACGATAACCCGGATTTTTTTCAGGAAGCTGCGTCCACCTTGTTCCTGCTGCTTAACGGGGAGGACCGGAAACAGTTTGTTTCCCTGGTGCGGGATTTCCAGTATGGGGTTCGCAACGACATCCGCGGGGGCGGCGAGGATCAGGAAGCTGAAGAAGCGGAAAAGTCCAAGATTATGGATGTCCTTACCAAAATCCTGGGAAAACAGGCCGGCGATGAGGAAATGTCCTCCGCAACTTCTGAAAAAATTGAAAAAATTATTACAAGCCTTCTTTCTTCCCCATGCCATTTTACGCCCCTCCTCCATTTTGTCGTGCCGGTAGAGTATAATATGCTCCAATCCTTTGCTGAAATCTGGATTAACCCCAACGGCGAAGAAGACCGCAGCGATGATAAAGCGGAACGCGGCGATTGTATCCACATGCTCCTTGTCTTTGATATTGAGGGCATGGGCAAGTTTGAAGCGGAATTATATACGCTTGGCAAGAAAGTCGAGCTTTCCCTCAGATGCCCGCCGAATTACTGCCGTATTTTCCGCAATGCGGTTGGGCGTATTGAAAGGTGTATTAACGCTACTTCTTACCGGTTTGAAAAAATCAGGGTGGATCCCTTGGAACGTCCTAATTCTTTGATGGACGTTTTTAAATCCCTCCCATATAAAAGGACGGGTGTCAATGTCAAAGTCTAAACAAAAAGCTGTTGCCCTCAAATATAACGCTGAACGCGACGAAGCCCCCATTGTTATCGCCTCTGGGTATGGAAGTGTTGCAGAAAAAATTATTGATATTGCGGAGCAGAAGGGGATACCTGTCTTTCGGGATGACAGCGCGGCGTCCCTTTTATGTATGCTGGAAGTGGGGAACAGTGTCCCGCCGGAATTGTATGAAGTCATTGCAGCAGTTTACTGCCAGCTTTTGCAGGTTTCATCAGAGATTAAGGGGAATTCTTCCAGCCAGCCCCAGAAACAGAGAAGGAAGTCGTTGAGCGAGCGGGCAAAACGGCTTAACAGCCGCAGGCCCGTTACCTCAACTGTTGTCCGAAATAACCAAAGTCCCCCAAATACAGAAGAAAGCCAGTCGCCCAAAAATGACGAAGCGGAAAATTAACATTATGGCAGGGCAGAGACTCAAAAAAAGCCTCCTGAAGTTTGAAAAAAGCGATAAATGGGAGTTTATTTATAAACATATTTGTGGTAAAATATAAGTGGTAAAATATAATAAGGGAGGGGCTTTTTTGAAAAAAGTACATATAGGGGCTGTGTTTTTAGCGGCAGCCCTAATGATTTTCCCGTTAGGGGCATACGAAAACGTACACGCGGCTGAGGATGACGCCAGCCCGGTTCCGAAGAAGATATTTCTGCCTATAAAGGCCGGCATGAAAATTTTTTCAGAACCTTCCCAAAAGCAGAACTCCCAAAAAGTACAGGAATCCCCTGTTGTTACGGAAAGCCTTCCAGATGCAGAGGGGCCGGAAACACCGTGGAATATGATCCTTGTAAACGAGTGGAGCCCCTTACCGGAAGATTTTACGGTTGCGCTGATCCCATTGGCAGGCGGCGGCCAGGTTGATTACCGTATTCAGGAACCCTTGGAGCGAATGATACAGGATGCTGCTGCACGGGGTGTGAACCTGCTGGTAAGTTCCAGTTACCGCAGCGTTGCTTATCAGGAAACCCTCTACCAAAGAAAGGTGCAGGATTACCAAAATTACGGGCTGGCGCTTGAAGACGCCCAGGAGCAGGCAAGGCAATGGGTTGCGCGTCCAGGACGGAGCGAACACCATACGGGCCTGGCAGTTGATATTACGACCTTATCCTATCAGGTGCTGGATTCTGGTTTTGCGGGAACTGCCGCTGCCGGCTGGCTGCTTGAACATTCTGCCGAATACGGCTTTATCCTCCGTTACCCGGAGGGGAAAACAGAGATTACCGGTGTTTGCTGGGAGCCTTGGCACTTCCGTTATGTGGGCGAAGAGGCTGCCAAAAAGATTATGCAGGATGGGATTTGCCTTGAGGAGTATCTGGAGGCTGGCAGCAAATAATCCGGCTGCTGCCTGCACATTGCTTTATTGCAGATAGACCCTAAGAAGCCTATTCAGAATTTGTAAGTTTTTTATATATTTATCGCGTTTCCAGAGGGAGCTTCGGCCCCGGTTCCATCCCAAAGGGAGAAAAAGACTGAATGATCAGGAGAGGCGGATGATAGATGGAAAATGAAAACGCAGCCCAGCAGAAAAACGAACCTGTTTTTGCTCTGGATATTGGCACGCATAATGTAATCGGTATTGTGGGGCAGAGCGAAGGGAGCCAGTTCCATATTGCTAAAATCCATCAGATGGAATATTCCCGCCGCGCCATGAAGGATGGGCAGATAGAGGATATTGAAGAAGTAGCGGAAACTGCCGGAAAAGTCCGCAGGATGCTGGAGGAAGACCTGGGGATTGAACTCCACGAGGTTTATGTCGCTGCTGCAGGGCGCGCTCTGCGCACCCAAAAGGCTTCTTATGAAATCAGCCTGGAAAGTAACGACCCCATTAACAGCCAGCAGGTGGCCGAGCTGGAAATGTGTGCTATCCAGCAGGCAGAGGAGGAACTTTTGGCAGGAGAACAGCCAAATGTCCCCTTGTGTTATGTCGGCCATTCGGTCATACGTTATTATTTGGACGACTACCCCATGTCGCCTTTGCAGGGACACCGGGGCAAAAAAATAAAAGCGGATATTATTGCTACCTTCCTTCCGGGCGAGGTTGTGGACAGCCTTTATGCTTCCATGGGGCGCTGCGGCCTCAAGGTTGCCAATATTACATTGGAACCGATTGCCGCCATGAACGCCATCATCCCCCATGAGCTGCGGATGCTCAACCTCGTTTTAGTGGATATTGGAGCGGGTACCTCCGATATTGCCATTTCGGAAGGGGGGAGTGTTGTTGCATATACTATGGCTACCGTTGCGGGGGATGAGATTACCGAAGCGATTGTCCAAAGCTGCCTAGTGGATTTCCATATGGCAGAACAAATGAAATTCGCCCTCTCTGAAGGGGCAAAGTCGATTCATTATGAGGATATTTTAGGGTTTTCCTATAAAATATCCGCCGCAGACCTGAAAGAAAAAGTTCAGCCCGCAGTGGAAAACCTCTGTTCAGAGATTTGCGGGCGTATATTGGATATCAATGGGAAAGCCCCAGCCGCTGTCTTTATGGTTGGGGGCGGCAGCAAGCTGGATGGTTTGTGCGGCCTTGTGGCAAAAGGGCTTTCCATGATGGAAAACAAGGTTGCGGTAGGCGGCAACAACTATATGAAACGGATGGTAATTTCAGAGGAAAACGTGAGTGGGCCGGAATTTGCCACCCCCGTGGGGATTGCCATTACTGCCATGACAAACCGGAATAACCGGAAATACTCTGTCACCCTTAACGGGAAGCCTATTCAGATCATGGCCAGGGAGCCCGCCAATGTTATGGAGCTGCTGCTGCTCAATGGTTACGAACGGAACCAGCTTTTGGGGCGTTCAGGCAAGAGCCTTACCTTTGAGGTAGATGGTGAACGGCGGGTAGTCCGGGGCGGAAGGCCGACAGCAGCTACAGTCCTGGTCAATGGGCAGGCTGCCAGCATCACTACCCCAGTTCGTCCCAACGATGAAATTACCATGGAGCCGGCTGTTACAGGTCAAGACGCCTCTATCACAGTAGAACAGGCAGTAGAGGGATATCAGGAGGTGCAGTTCCGGCTTAACGGCCAGGCAGCAAGGGGTGGAACCATTGTAACAATCAATGGGGCGCCTGCGGACGGGAGCCGTATGATCCGTGAACTGGACGTGCTGAAAACCCGCCAGCTTATAACGCTGGAAGACTTATGCCGGGAGCGGAGGATTGATCCATCCTGCCACCGTTTTACGGTCAACCAAAACGTTCAGGGATTGGGATATACCATTGCTCCAGGGGATGAAATCCATTATGAATGGGTTGCAGTTTTGGAACACAAGGAGGAAGAAGCAGCGCCCCAGCAGCCGGAGGAAGAAAAGGAAAAATCTATTAAAATCCGGCTGAATGGAGAGGCTTTATCGCTCCAGCAAAAACATGACAAAAGCCCGTACCTTTTCGTGGATATGCTTAACTATGTAGACATCGACCCCAGCAAGCCGCAAGGGAATATAGTCCTTCGCATTAATGGGAGGACTGCTTCCTATGTTGAGGAGGTTCGTGACGGGGATGAGGTTGAAATCTACTGGGATACAATAAGAACCGAGTAAAAGGAGTGTTTGATTTTGGAAAAGTATGTAGTAAGGCAGCCTATTTTGGATAGGAAAAAAGAGGTTTTTGCCTACGAAATTCTCTGGAAGAATGACAGCGACCAGGCGAACGACAAAGATATTACTGCCGCTAACGCCATCGACGATTTCTTCTATGAGCTAAATAATCAGAAATTCCTGGACGGCAAAATCACCTTCATTACCTTTACCCCGAATCTTTTGCTGAAAAACATCCCCAAAATGTTTGCCAGCAACCGCCTTGTTATTCAGATTGACGACAGCGTATTAGTCCATCCTCTGGCGCGGAAAATTATTTACCGCTTTAAAAAACAGGGTTATCAGATTGCTATCCGGGATTTTGAGTTTGCCCCCAGATATTTCAGTATTTTGGACATTGTAGATTATATAAAAATTGATTTTACAGGAATGAATGAAAGCTCCCTGCGCAATATTGCCGGGATGGGCTCTAACATGCACAAATCTATTATTGCTTACAATGTTAATACCCCTGAAACTCTTGATCTGGCTGTAGAACTGAACTGCGACTACATGGAAGGCGCAAATGTTGCCCAGCAGTTCTCCTCTAAAGTCCACCGCATGGATCATATGCAGAGCAATTTCTTCCAGCTTATGGTGGCGATTACCAAGGATGAACCCAATATCGACGAAATTACTGAAATTGTTTCCCGCGACGTAACTTTGGCGTTCCCCTTAATTAAGCTGGTCAACTCAGCCTATTTTGCACTGCGCAACCGTGTCCAGTCTGTCAAACAGGCTTTGATTATCCTGGGCCTGGGACAGCTGAAAGAATGGGTTTACCTGCTCAGTTTTAAAGACGGCAGCAATGATTATCCTGAAGAACTGCTCCGTATGTCTTTCCTGCGCGCGCATTTCTGTTCTGAACTGACCCCATATGTAGCTGATTTGGAAATTTCCAAGTCTGAAGCATATCTGATGGGCATGTTCTCCACTTTGGGTTCCCTTTTGGAAGTCCCCCTGGAAGACGCTATCTCTGAACTTTTCCTCTCCGATGCAGTGAAAAACGCCCTTCTGAGACAGGAGGGAAGGTGCGGCACGCTTTACAGGCTGGTTCAATGCTATGAAAACGCTGACTGGAAAGGCATGACCTTCTGTGCCCAAGAACTGCAAATCCCTGAAAGTATTTTGACCCAGAAATATTTTGAATGTGTCGAATATGTCAATAATATCTGGAGACAGCTTACCAATCCCTATGACAAACAGGCAGGGGATTCCGAGGGCCTTGAAGGCGAGACAGAAATCACAATGGAAGATTTCCATCAGTAATCTTTTTTACGCTTTGCGCGATGCTCTGCGGCCCCCGCAGAAACCCGCATGGGAAATGGGGATTTTTAACTATGAACACCGAATACGCCCTTCAACGGATACAGTGCAGCCGTTCCGATAAGCTGGACTGTCTCTATATCGTTCAGCAGCTAATGGATATTGCCTTTTATGTCAGGGATAAGGGATTTGTTGCCCTGGATTCCTACGTTCAGGAAGATGTGCGGTTTAATGACCCTTTCCTGAAAAAAGCCGTTGTCTGTTTGGTGGATGTTGGAGATGTGGAGCTTGTGGAGAAAATTTTGGATTACTATATCATCTCCGGGAACTATTCCGGCGGGCAGTTCTTTAAAAACCTCGTGATTGAGGAAACAATTTTGGCAGTCCATCGGAGGGTGGACGCGGTGCAGATTTTTTCTTTTCTGGTTCCTTCCCTGTTTGGGTTGGAATGTGATTCCGCTGTGTTGGATCTATTCCATTCCTATATGAAACGGAGAAGGAAAGGAAGTATCCAGGAGTAGAAGCATGGTTGCGGGCAGAAACCTAAGATGAGTACAGGCTAGGGCGGATTAAAAAGGTTTGGGGTCAAGGGGCCTTTCCTAAAAAGGCCCCTGTCGGGTCGCAGGGTTGAGCAGCAGAGCTGCTCCGACAGCCCTGGTCGCGCCCGCAGGCGCGAAATCCCCAGCTTGCTAAAGAATAGATTAAGTCTCACTTAAGAGACTGATAACTAACCGTTTCGTCAGTATTTAAATCAAAAGCCCGCTGGAATTGCTTTAGGGGTGGTATCAGATTGGGATTGGAACCAGCTTCGGGCAGGCAGTCCCATTAGGCGGGCTTTCTTCCGCTTCGTCCAACGTCGCAACGTTGGACAGAGCTGAAAGTTTCCTCCTACAGCCATCCAGCAAACCAACGGTTTGCGATGATGGCGTACCTAATGCCGTAAACCTTAAATTTCCGTCTAACTTATATTCAAAACTCCTGTCCAGACATCAGCAGAGCCTGAAATCCTAAAAGATTTCAGGCTCATTTGTTTAAATATATAGGAAAAAACGGCTGTTCAAACATGGAACCGTTTTTTCATTTCGTGTTTTGTTTTGCGGCTGGCAAAAAAGAACATGCCCACAAAAACCGCTGCCGATAGAAACCCAACTACAACAGAAGGCCAGGAAACAGTTGCCAAACCAAAAGCCAGCAGCAAAACCGGAGTAAGCCCCAATGCGGCAATTACAAATAAATATACAATAAAATCCCGAAGCATAAGGGGTTTACAAAGAATCAATACCGTCAACAGCAGCACACTGAAAGAAAGGAGCAATGGAATCACATAATTAAGCGACCAGCGCCGGAATGAAAAGGAAAAGTCAATCACAAAGGTTAAAAGGGATATCCCCATTGTCTGGACAAGAACCATCAACCCAATATTCCGGGCAGACCGAATTGCAAAAACAGCGCTGACGGCTAGATACCACATGCTGCAAATACCAGCCAATATCCATAGCCATTGCAGACTTGTCATAAAGTTTACAATCAGCAGCGCCCCGCTTGCCAATAATGCGGCAAACCAGATAATTTTAATGGCAATACGATATTTATGAAGGGAATGGGTCGGGGGATATTCATCAACAAAAATGTCATTTGTACCTATAAGGGAGTCACCGCATAAAGGGCATTTAGGGATGTTGTTTTCAATTTGCATTTGGCACTTCTGGCAGTATTTCACAAGGCTCGCCCCCGTTTCTGTTATGGTTGTATATCGCCCGACGCCTCATTGCAGCCTAAACAAATTTCAACCCCTTGTTCCTGTAAAAACCGGAAGAAAAAACGCTGTATGTCATTTTCTTCTATCCGTGAGGAAAAGGAACAGGCTAATATATCTCCGCAGGAAACCAGCCCAAGCTTTACGGTTTGGCTGTAAGTAGCAGGAATCACTACTTCCATCCGTTTTATAAAGGGCTTCAGCTCTTCCGGCAAAACAATCCTGCCCATATTGGATACAGTGCAGGTCTGCCCCCTTTCATTGCGGAGGAACATATAGTTTAATACCGGGTTCTTTAAAAAAAGAGGTACAGCCCGCATAGCGGGATTGCGTTCTGCGGTGACATTCCGGCTGATTTGCTCCGCAAGTTTTTCTTCCTTTTGGCCCTCTTTGAGCTGGCGTGAAGTTTCTTCCAGAAAGCTTTTGAAGGGGAGGTTTTCCTCCAAGGGCTGGAACGAAAGATTAACACAAGCAAAAAAATTACGCATGGTTGAAGATAAAAAAAGATTTCTCAGGTTAATGGGGACATTAATAATAATTGGTTTATCCCTTCGGCTGTACTGGTAGTTTTGGGAGTAAATGGAGAACGCAAGCAAAGCCGTCAAGTAAGCAGTTAAAGTGACATTCTCAGCCCTTGCCAGAGTGACAATCTGTTTTGCACTACAATACCCCTGGACAATTTTCATTCCTCCACGGAAAGTGCGAACGCCGTCAATATGAAACGCCTTGATTACTTTGGAAGGGATCCCAGAGCCTTTTGGAGCTGCGGTATGGTGCATAAAGCTGTTTTCTTCCATTGCCTTGAGGGAAGGGGCATCCTGCCGGATTGCCAGGCCGGAGGGGACGCTTTCCGGGTGACGAATATGCAGATATCGGTATAACAGGGTTTGCAGAAAAATAACAGCCCCGTTTCCATCTGCCAGAGCATGGAATACTTCAAAATGTACATGGCAGCCCCGATAAGTCAGCCGAAACAGATAACCTTTATTTGAAGCACGATCCATTCGGGTACAGGGAAGGGAATTGTCCTGCTGGATATGGGGCTTGGAGAAATTCGTTTCAAAATAATACCAGAAGAACCCTTTGCGCATCTTTACCCGGAAAAAGGGGATTTCCTCCAGAGTTTTTTCAAGTGCTTCCTGTAAAATTTCCGGTTGGACTTCCTCGGACAACATTGCCGAAATGCGGAACACATTTGTAATATTTTCTGTTGATACGCTTGAATATAGCTTTGCGGCGTTGTCCAATGTGTGCCAATAATATTCCTGATAATTTTCGTTCACCTTTTCACCCCCTCTTTTTCTTCTCTATAAATTATTCTCTTATTTAATTATAAACCCTCCCTTTTCCTACGACAACCTCATTCGGAAAGTTTACAGGTACTTCATATTTTCTATGTCTTATCTTAATGCAGGTATTTTATGGTTTTCGGTATAAGGTACGCCATCATGGCAAACCGTTGGTTTGCTGGATGGCTGCAAGGAAACTTGGAGGTTTTTG
>CAOJXI010000042.1 GCA_948465665.1 uncultured Clostridia bacterium
CTGAGAGCCTGTTTAATGTGAGTTCGTTTTGTAATTTTAAGTTTTTTGGTTTTATTAGAAGTATTGCAGTTATGCGATGTGGGTCAACCCCTCCGCCGCTGCGGCGGCACCTCCCCTTTCAGGAGAGGAGTGTACCAACAGAAAAATTTGCTTTCAATAAAGGTTTCTGGACTTTCGTAGTATGGTTTTTCGTCGAACTTACGTTATTTAAAAGTTTTCTGCATAATAAAGTATAGCGATATCCGTCGGAATTTGCAAGATATGGCGACAGCTTTAAAATTTTCCCAAAGGTACACTGTTTTTTGTTTCCCTTCATATGGAAGTTTTTATAGCAGCTCCCTGCCCTATGAAATACAAAAAAGGTACAGTCTCAAAACGATGAAAATATCGCTTTGAGACTGTACCTTTTTTGATACCATTAAATTAATCTGTATACCAGGAAGCTTGGGCTTCCCACATCGTTTGATATAAGGAACCAGCTTTCAATAACTCCTCATGACTGCCGATCTCCGCAATCCTTCCATCCTTCATCACGGCTACCCTGTCGGCGGCTTTGCACAGCCCCACACGATGGGAGATAATTACCGCTGTCCGATCTTTAGCAAGCTCCATAAAACGGGTCAGAATCTCATTCTCAATTTTAGGGTCAAGGGCGCTGGTGGGTTCGTCTAAAACAATCACTTCGCTGTCACGGAACAGCCCTCTGGCAATGGCTAATTTCTGCCATTGCCCACCTGACAGCTCCATCCCGTCAAATTCCCTGCCCATACGGGTATCCGGCGAAAGTTCCGCCAGTTGGGGCAAAGCTGCCTCGTCCAAAGCGCGGTGGATTTCTTCATTGTCCTGCATCCTTTCAAGGTCGGAAATCCCCACATTTTCCCGAAGGGTAAGCTTGTAAGAGACAAAGTCCTGGGCAACTATGGAAACCTTTTTCCAGAAACTGTCCTTTTGGATATCGGCCAGGGGAAAGCCGTCAACGGAAATGGAACCGCCGGAAGCCGGATAAATCCCCAAAAGCAATTTTACCAGGGTGGTTTTCCCGCAGCCGTTTTCTCCAATGAGGGCAAGCTTTTCGCCTTTGCGGATGGTCAGGTTTACACCGTCCAGGGCAGGCTCTTTTGCGTTGGGGTAGGAAAACTGTACGTTTTCCAGCTTGAATTCACCCTGTAAGCCTTTAAAGGGCTGGCTCCCGGTAACATCCTCCGGCAAATCCAGAAAATCATAGTAATCTTTTGCAAAAGCGGCAGTCCTGGAAAAGTTGCCAATGGTTGACAGGAAAAACTGGGTCTGGTTCTGGACTGCCCGAATCGCCGACAAGCACGCACCGAAAACACCAACAGAGACCATTCCTTGGGCTGTCAGCCACAGGGCCAAACAGATACTCGCCGCATATCCCACAGCCTGAATAGAGTCGCAGAGAAGCAGGGAAAGGGAATCCTTTTTCCCAAGTTTCCAAAGTTCCTCGTTTACTTCGTCCCGGCAATCAGTCCACTGTCCCGCTATATATTCTCCAAAATCCATGGCGCGGATTTCCTTGGCAGTTTCCTTGCCAGTGAACAGGCTCCATAAATATTGCAGGCGGCGTTCCTTTTTTGCCTGCTGCCGCCTTGCCCGGGTGAATTCCTTGCCGCGTATCAGGTAGGATATCAAATAGGGTGCTACGCTGCATATGCTTACAGGGATAAAAAGCAGGCTGTAATGGGATAATGTCAAAGTAACAGCAATCACGCTGATAAAACTTGTGACAGAAGTATTCAGGTTCATATAAATTTGACCGTGAATCTCACGGTTTACGCATTGAGACGCCCGCTGGCGCAGGTTTATCGTGTTTGCGTCCTCAAAATAGATCATAGGAAGCCTTGCGGATTTTTCCGCCAGGCGGATACGGGCATAATACCCGCCCTTTTCGTATACGCCTGCATTGATTGCCACGCTGGAGAGGGGCTCAACCGTCCGGTAAACCAGGTTTGCGGCCGCAATCAGGCATCCATACAGGACAGCCTGTGAAAAGTCCGCTGACCCTTGCAGGAATTTCTCCACTGAATTAAAGAGCCGGACTGTCAAAATCGTGAGTACAGCAGGGAACAGCCCTTCAAATAAATAGTAAAACTGGGCAAGGATTCCCATAACCGGGATAGAAGATTGTACCTGGCGGGCTGCCCGGAACATTGACCGGAAATATCCCTTTTCCATAGCGGGAGATTTATTGGCCATTGACGTTTCCCCCTTCGTTTTCATCCTGATACCATGCACTCTGCGCCTGGAACATTTGGGCGTATAATCCGCCCTGTCCCATAAGCTGGGAGTGGGAACCTTCTTCTATGATTTTCCCCTTGTCCAGCACAAGTATTTTGTCACACATTTTTGCGCTTGCCAGCCGATGGGAGATTAAAACGCATCCCCGCCCCGACATGGCGGCGGCAAAGTTCTGATACATCCGGCTTTCTGCCATGGGGTCAAGGGCCGCGGTGGGTTCATCCAGAACCAGGCATGAACTGCCCGACACCACAGCCCTTGCCATGGCTACCCGCTGCCACTGCCCGCCGGAAAGGTCAATGCCGTCTTCTTCCAGCTTGCCAAGGTTCTGGTCAAGGTTTTCAAAAACGCCGTCCTCCGCCATGCCGGCGCGGAGGGCTTCCTTTAAAGCAGCGTCGTCATGGAGTTTTTGGATATCCCCAAAGGCTACGTTTTCCCGCAATGTCAAAGTGTATTTGGCGTAATCCTGGAAAACAGCCGATAAAACTTCATGCCGCTGTTTTGGGGACAGCTCGCGGATATCTGTCCCGTTGACAGTGATTCTCCCCTCATTGGGCTGGTACAGCCCGAAAAGCAGCTTGACAATGGTGGATTTGCCGGAACCGTTTTCCCCTACAAGGGCAACATGCTCGCCTGGCCGGACAGAGAAAGAAACGCCATCCAAAACTTTGGGGTCAGTTTTCGGGTAGGTAAAATGTACGTTTTCAAAGCGGATGACAGGAGCTGAAAGGTCTATTTCCGTTTCAGCCCCCTTTGAGGTTTCCGGCAGGTTCATAAATTTGTGATAATGATCCATCTGAAGGCTGGGATGTGCCAAACTGGAAATGGCATTGATAAATTGATCTTCCACATTCCACATCAAATCGACAGCACCTACCAATGCGACAAACAGACCAAGAGTAAGCTGTCCTGTCCAAACCCTTTCCAGAAGGATAAAAACAGAAAGCGTCAGCCATACCGCCAAAGTCAGGCAGCTAAAAAGAAACATCTTTTGAGAATGAATGGTAACACGGAGACGATCTTTTAAAACGGTTTTGGCTGTTTTATACCATTTGTTCAGGATATAGGAGACTGCACCGAATACCCGCAGTTCCAGCAGGGAGCGCTTTTCAGACAGCAGCTCGTAAAGGTAAGCCATTTCCCGCTCGTCCTTGGTTTGACTGTTGAACATATTGTTCATTTGAGTGATAACGCGGAAATCTATCATGGCAATGATTGCAACTGCGGCAATATATACTACAAAAAGCCATAGCGAAGCCTGCATAAACACCAGCGCGGAGCCTGCAACCGATACAATGCAGGAGATCATACGGATGGTTTGAATAAAAACGATTAAAATCTGTTCCTGGGGGCCGTTCCCCATACGTTTAAGGGTATCCTGGACAGAAGGATCCTCAAAACAAGCATATTCCATCCTGCGAAACTTTTCAAGGATATCCCCGGTTAAGTTTTGGTTGAGGGAACGCCGTAAGGAGATTTCCAGAAAGCTTCGTATTGCCGTCAGGCAGGAAGTGAACCCAATCGTTAGAAGCAGCAGAAAAATCCATGGTATAGCAATAGAAAACGCCGCACCGCCAGATACAGCCATCCCAGCCCGGTCAATTATTTGCTGGGTACATAACAGAGATATAGGAGTACAGGCGGCTGACAGAATAAATACTGTCAGGAACAGTAACGCCGGAACAGGTGCGCACTGTAGTAAGAGGATAATTGACTGTCCCCCTCGCCGCATAATAAGAAATCTATCTTTTTCCATGTGTAAAGTTGTGTCCTCCTTATGTTAATTTGCATACACACCCGCCAACCCGCACTTATTATAGCAGAGGCCGCCATAAATTGACAGATCTTTTCTGAAGGTAAATGTGCAAAATATGATTTAGATTCAAATATACCTTTGAAATGGAGGAAAGTAAATGCTGGATAAATATGAGTTTGATTCCAAGATCTATGAAATAAAGGACAATGGCGGAGCATATGTTATTTTTCCCTGGGACATCAGAAAGGAATTTGGGGCTGGGCGTGTTAAAGTCAGCGTTTTATTTGATGGAATTGCTTATGAGGGAAGTATTGTGAATATGGGTTTGAAAGACGAACAGGGAAATATTTGTTATGTGATTGGAGTCTTAAAATCTATCCGAAAGGCATTGGGAAAATGCGGAGGGGATTCCGTTCATGTAATTGTTCGTAAAAGATAAAGATATGGTACTAACTGAATTTTGCTGCTGGATAGAGTTTTGCGACATTACTTGATTTTTTCCTTAAAGTGATATAGAATAGTTTCATTCTAAAAACAATGGAGAGGTAAACGGAATGGCAAAAAATGAAAATATATCGATCTCAGTCATACGCCGCCTACCCCGTTATTATCGTTTTCTAAGCGAACTGATACAGCAAGGAACAGATCATATATCTTCGCGGGAATTATCCAAAATAATGGGGCTGACCGCGTCGCAGATCCGCCAGGATTTGAATTGTTTTGGCGGGTTTGGGCAGCAGGGTTATGGCTACCATGTGGAAAGCCTGTTTCTGGAAATCTCCAAAATACTTGGGCTTGACCATCCTCTGAAAGCGATATTAATAGGAACTGGTAATCTGGGCAGAGCAATCGCCCTGCATATGGAATTTGAGACAAAAGGGTTTACGTTAATCGGTTTATTTGACCGCAACCCGGAGATAATCGGTAAAAAAATAGGCGGGATGCCGATTTACAATACAGAGGAATTAGACGAATTCTGCCAGAAGCAGCGCCCCCATGCGGCAGTATTATGTATTCCAAAGGAATCAGCGGAAAGTTTGGCGGAGCGTTTGATTGGGCTGGGGGTAAAGGCGTTTTGGAATTTCTCACACTATGACCTGGCTATTGGGCATGAGGATATTGTTGTAGAAAACGTCCATATGGGGGACAGCCTCATGACGCTTTCCTACCGCGTCCATGATATTATTGACAAAGGATAATACAGTATCCTTAAAAAATTCACAGGGAATTCTTTGCTTTTTTATACTGTTTAGGTGTATAATAAAAGTTGGTGAAAAAAGGAAGTTGGCAGGGCTGGGGGATAGGACAATTCCAAGCCTGGCAGCCGCTTGAATCAGGAAAGGCGGAAGTAAATATGACCAAAATAGACATTATCTCTGGTTTTCTGGGGGCTGGCAAAACAACACTGATTAAAAAGCTGATCCAGGAAGCTTTCCAGGGGGAAAAGCTGGTTCTGATTGAAAATGAATTCGGTGAGATTGGGATAGACGGCGGCTTTTTAAAGGATTCCGGTATTCAAATTACAGAAATGAATTCAGGGTGTATCTGCTGTTCCCTGGTAGGGGATTTTGGGGACGCTTTGGGGAAAGTGCTGGATCAGTTTGCACCTGACCGGGTAATTATTGAGCCGTCCGGCGTTGGAAAACTGTCAGACGTTATCCGGGCGGTTCAGGGCGTGAAGCATCACGGCGAGCCGGTACATCTCAACAGCGCGACTACTGTTGTCGATGCAGTTAAGAGCAAAATGTATATGAAAAACTTTGGCGAATTCTTTAATAACCAGATTGAATCTGCTAACACAATTATTCTAAGCCGTAGCCAGAAGGTTTCAGCGGAAAAACTGGAAGCCTGTGTTTCTGACCTGAAATCCCATAACGGGAAGGCTGTTATTATTACAACCCCATGGGATGAACTGGATGGAAAACAAATCCTTGCGGCAATGGAGCAAAAAAATGTTTTGATGGAAGAACTTCTCCATTCTTTGGAGGATGACCATGAACACCATCACCATGAGCATGAACACCATCACCATGAGCATGAACACCATCACCATGAGCACGAACATCACCACCATGATCATGACAGCCATGAACATGAGCACCATCATGAACATGGGGAAGAATGTTCATGCGGGCATGACCACGGCCATGAACATCATCATGAGCATGGGGAGGAATGTTCATGCGGATGCGGACACGACCATGAACACCACCATCACCATGCAGACGAGGTATTTACAAGCTGGGGCGTAGAAACACCCCGGAAATATACACAGGAAGAAGTACAAACGGCTTTGGACAGTTTGGACGAAAACCGGACAGGGGTTATTCTGCGCGCAAAAGGGATTCTGCCATGTGAAGACGGTACCTGGCTGCACTTTGACTATGTTCCCGGAGAATCCGAAATCCGCACAGGCGCAGCAGACGTAACGGGAAGATTATGCGTCATAGGTTCAGAACTGGATACAGACGCGATTGCAAAACTGTTCCATGTGAATGGCTGAGGAAAGGATGAATTCCTGAATGGAAGTACCAGTATATTTGATAACGGGCTTTCTGGAAAGCGGCAAGACAACCTTTATCCGCAGCGTAATGGAAGACCCAGAATTTGCCCAGGGGGAGAGGACACTTTTAATCGTTTGCGAGGAAGGAATTGAAGAATACGACAAAAAAATTCTTCGTTCTGCCAACGCCAACACAGATATGATAATTGTGGACGAGGAAACGCAGCTTACCCCTGCCTATTTGCAGCAGCTTCAAAATAAATATATGCCGGAGCGGGTTTTAATTGAGTTTAACGGTACGTGGAATACAGCGGCTTTCCTTGAGATGAAACTGCCGTCCCTTTGGCTGATGTACCAGGTTATCTGTCAGGTGGATGCAAGCACCTTTGACGTATATTTGAATAATATGCGTTCTATTATGATGGAAATGATTAAAACAGCTGATACGGTTATCTTTAACCGCTGTACGCCCGAAACCCCCAGGAACTCCCTGCGCCGCACCATTAAGGCGGTAAACCGTCCTGCAAATTTGGTTTTTGAATCAGAACAGGGCGTGATGGACGAGCCTCAGGATGAGGATTTACCGTTTGACATTAATGCTGACATTATTGATATCTGCGATGATGATTTCGGTTTATGGTATATGGATGTATCAGAGTTTCCCGAAAAGTATAACGGCAAAACTGTCCGCATAAAGGGCATGGTTTATAAATCTACCAGGCTGCCAAGAGGGTATTTTGTACCAGGGAGGATTGCCATGGTCTGCTGTGCTAATGACGCCCAGATGATAGGCTTTTTGTGTAAGACTGATAATACGTCTAAATTGAAAAAGAATAGTTGGGTAATGGTAACAGCAAAAATTAAGGTGGAGGAATCTCCCGCTTATAAGGGGAAGAAAGGGCCTGTTTTGTATGCTGTTGACATTCAGCCAGCAGATAAGCCGGAAGAGGAAATTGCCTATTTCAGTTAAAATAATGGGAGTTTGATAAAGCTGATTTGCGGGAGAAATCTTAGAACCTGTATTCACAACCGCCCCACGCTGTCTGAGCGGTCTTTTTCCAGCCATACTGCGTCGCTTTCCCTTGCAATCCGTCAGGATTGCTGCGGAAAACCTCCTTGTCTGGCTGGAAAAATCCTCGCCCATCCAGCAACCCCCGGTTATGAATATAGGTTCTAAGAAGAGTACAAGCTGGGGCGGGTTAAAAAGGTTTCGGGTCCAGCTTGTACTCTTCTTAGCTTATCCCCGCAAATTAGCTTTACTGAACTCAAGTTATCTTAATCTTTTCTCTCCTTTTCCCCTTTTCTCAGGATACAGGTTTATGTTATAATATAACTAAAAATTGACCATTTATGAACGTCAATACAATGAATTCATAACATAAGGAGAGGAGTTGAAAACCGTTATGCTCAGGCGCGAAAAATCATGCGGGGCATTAGTCTACCGCAGGCAGGAAGATAAAGGCCGTCTTCAATTTCTTCTAATTAAACATCGTGCCGATGGACATTGGTCATTTCCTAAGGGGCATGTAGAATTGGGGGAAACTGAGGTACAGACAGCCCTTAGAGAAGTTCGTGAAGAAACCGGTTTAACGATCCAGCTTTTAAAGGGATTCCGTCATTGTGTAGAATATTACCCGAAACCCAATATACGTAAACAGGTTATTTATTTTTTAGGGAATACAAATGACGAAACGATAACCCCGCAGGAGGAAGAGGTAAGTGAAGCACGCTGGGTAGATTGGGAAGAAGCTTACCGGCAGGTGACTTTTGAAAATGACCGTCATCTTCTCAACCGTGCCACTGCATTTTTATCATCCAGAGCTTGACAAATTTTTCCCGAAAATTGACCTAAAATAACAAAAAGAAATAACCGTGAAACCCCCCAGTTTACGGTTATTTCTTTTTTCAAGCGGAAAAACCGCCGTCTTTCAGTTTTCCGCTTTACATTTATTATAACTTTTTTCCTGTTTTTGTCAATAGATTGTGAGCAAAAAACAAGAGACCAATTTATGGGCAGGGGTTTTTTAGGCTACCGTTTCCGTTTGCTTTTCGATCGGTTTACAGAAGTAGTACCTCTGGAACGATTTCTGGTTTTGGCGTATCTTTTTTTGTTATAGTTCCTAATAATCATTACAGTGGCATATAAAATCAGGAAAATAAGGATTGTTAAGAATACAAGCTTAAACCAAAACTGCTGAAAGACGCTTTTTATCTTCTCCAGATAAACAAGAACCGGGTCTGCTTCCACATCCTCGGCAGAAACAAGAGGGACGGTTCCGATTTGTTCGCCTGCCAGCATAACCCTCAAATAACCTAACTGCTGGCCTTTCTGGACAGGGGCTTCAATTTCTTCTGGTATGTGCAGGACAGGCTGCATACTGGATACTTCTATTTCATCCATAACAAGGGAGGTGAAATTGTCCCCAGCTACAACGTTTATGGTATCTATATTTTTTGCCAGCTTCACTTTAATGGAACCGTAAACCTGGTTAAACTGTACCAGTGTTTTGACCTTGTATTCACTGAACGCCCATTCAAAAAGATCCTTTGCCTCTGTAAAAGCATAGTTGGTTTCCAGAACATTCCCCTCCTCGTCTAAATAAGGGGCGTTCATCAAAACCAAAAGATAGTTATAGCCGTCCTTGCTTGCCATAGAAATAAAGCACCGCCCGGATTCCTCCAGGGTTCCAGTCTTAATGCCGCGTATTGGCTCGTAGTAATAAGGGCTGTTTGGCTGCATGGCGCTGATGCGGTTTAGTACAATAAGGCTGTCCTTTAAATTGGTAGGGCCTACGTCCTTGGTTAATGTTGTCACCATATCCATAAAGCCGTCCAGTTCCATGGCGTATTTGGTAATGAGGTACATATCATAGGGGGTTGTATATTGTTCCTCGTCAAAAAGGCCATGAGGATTTACAAAATGCGTGTTATTAGCACCAATCGCCTTTGCCTTTTGGTTCATCATATCAACAAAGGTTTCAATGCTTCCCCCGCCTATATGGTCAGCTACAATTTTAGCGGCTTCATTGGCGGACTGCATCAGCATAGCATATAAAAGGTTTTCCATTGTAAGGGTTTCCCCTGCCTGTATATTGGCATGGGAAACGTTTATACCATAAAACTCTTCATAAATATAAGCCGGAGATGTGGCTGTTTCCTGTAAATCGGTGCAGTTTTCCAGCGCTACAATAGCAGTCATAATCTTTGTAAGGGAAGCAGGATACATTTTCTCATTTGCAGAACGTTCATAAACTACTGTATTGGTATCCAGGTTCACCATATAAATGCCTTTGCTCTGACAATCGGAGTCCGGGTCAAAAGCATACACCTTCATGGGCAGAAAAAATGGAAATAATAGAGATAAAACCACCAAAAACGTCAAAACGTGTTTCTTACTTCCAGAGACGGCTCTGGATATATTGGCCATTCCCATATGGACAATCCCTTCCATTCCTAGTATAATAAATGTTGAAAATATAAAAGCGGGGGATACCCCCCGGCTGAATCGCCCTTCCTAAACAGTATACCAGAACCCAGCAAAAAATCCAATGATATTCACAAATAATTTAAAAATGGAGGATATCCGTTATGAAAATGGAAACCAAATGTATCCATTCCGGCTATGAACCCAAAAATGGCGAGCCTCGGGCTTTGCCTATCTATCAATCCACGACCTTTAAATACGATAAAACTGCTGATATTGGAGCTTTATTTGATCTAAGTTCCAACGGCTATTTTTATTCGCGCATTGGCAACCCGACGGTAGACGCGGTAGAAAAAAAGATTGCTGATATGGAAGGCGGCGTGGGGGCGCTCTGCACTACCTCTGGACAGGCTGCAAACCTGCTTGCTGTACTGAATATCTGTTCCTGCGGGGATAGTATTGTAGCGGTAAGCGAGATTTACGGGGGAACCATTAACCTGTTTGCTGTTACTTTAAAACGCCTTGGAATAGAATGTATTTTCATCCGCAACGATGCTGATGAAACAGAAATCCAGGCTGCCATTAAACCCAATACACGCCTGATCTTTGGCGAGACTTTGGCTAATCCGGCTATGTGTGTATTTGACATTGAAAAATTCGCCAGCGTAGCGCATAAAAACGGTTTACCCCTGATCATTGACAACACATTTGCCACCCCGTTTTTATGCCGGCCAATAGAATTCGGTGCGGATATTGTTACACATTCTACCACCAAATATATGGATGGACATGCCCTGCAAGTTGGAGGCGTTATTGTAGACAGCGGGAAGTTCCCCTGGGATAATGGAAAATTTCCTGAGCTGACAGAGCCAGATGAAAGTTATCATGGGGTACAATATGTTCATAACTTTGGGGCTGCTGCCTTTATTACCAAGGCACGTGTACAATTAATGCGGGACTTTGGGATGTATCCAGGAGCTATTAATGCGTTTTTGTTGAACCTGGGGCTGGAAACTTTGGCTGTGCGCATGGAACGGTACTGCTCTAATGCTGAAACAGTAGCTAAACACCTTTTACATTCGGATATGGTGGAGTCTGTCAGCTATCCAGCACTGTCAGGAGATAAATACTACCAGCTTGCCCAGAAGTACCTCCCAAATGGATGCTCCGGCGTTATGGCTTTGGTCATTAAGGGCGGAAAAGAAACCGCTATTAAGTTTATGGATAGTTTGAATTTGGCTTCTAATGAGGTTCATGTTGCGGATATTCGTACCTGCGTTTTGCATCCCGCCAGCGAAACCCACCGCCAATTAAATGATGAACAGTTGAAGGCCGCGGGAATTCATCCGGGTATGGTGAGATTGTCAGTTGGATTGGAGAATGTGGATGATATTATTGAAGATGTGGAACAGGCTTTGAAGAAAGCAAAAGGCTAATTTGCGGGGATAAGCTAAGATGAGTACAAGCTGGGGCGGATTAAAAAGGTTTCGGGTCCAGGGGGCTTTCCTGAAAAGCCCCCTGGTCGCGCCCGCAGGCGCGAAATACCCCAGCAGACTTAAAGAGAACAGAAACCTTATAAAATTACAGGCTCAGGAGTTTTTCCTAAGCCTGTATCTTTTTATTTATCCATTTCGGGCGTTTTTCTTTGCCTTTTTCTTTTTGCGGGGATGCTTGTGTTTAGATCCTTTTTTCCCTTTAGGCGGGGTTGAATGTTTAGGCGCTTTTGGGAGTTTCTTTTGCGGGGGAAGCTGCTTTGGACGTACCTCCACACCTGGAAGCCCAAAGTCTACCCGCCCAGCAGATACATCTGCCGAAAGCACAATAATCCGTATAGAATCGCCAATACGGTATTTTGCACCGGAAAGGGTGTCTTCCAATTGTACCTGTTCCACTACATCGTATTCACCCACAGGCAAAGCTTCAAACCTGACAAGCCCTTCCACCGTGTTTGGAAGTTCCACAAAAAGCCCCTGATAGGATACATAAGAAATTACCCCATCGAATTCCTCCCCAATATGGGAAACCATATATTCCGCCTTATAACAATCCTCACAATCCCGTTCTACAGCCATAGCTTTCAGTTCCATCTCGCTGGAATGTTGGGCAGAATCTTTGACAAAAGAACTATATCGGTTTTCCAAACGCTCCGGCTTCATATGAAGGAGGTTTGCAGAAATAATCCGATGGATAGACAAATCAGGATACCGGCGGATGGGAGAGGTGAAATGAGTGTAATCATCCAGCATAAGGCCAAAATGCCCTTTGTTTTCAGGGCTGTATTTTGCCTTTGCCATAGACCGGATAACAGCATCGTTTACAATCTGCTCCATATCCTTGCCGCGTACATCGTCCATAATTTTTGTTAGGGCGGCAGGGCTGGAATTCTGGCGGAGCCCCGGCGCATTTATCCCCATAACTTCCAGCACCCTGCACAAATTTTCCATCCGGTCAAGGGTGGGTTTTTCATGGATGCGGTAAATAAAAGGGAGCTGCTGGCTACAGGCAAACTTTGCAGCGGAGCAGTTAGCCAGAAGCATGAATTCCTCTATAATATGTTCTGCTAGCCCTCTTTTTTGAGTAAAAATTTCTAAAACCTGTCCGTTTTCATCCAACTTGAACTTTGGCTCTGGGGAATCCAGCTCCAAACCCCCGCGCTGTCTGCGTTTTTCCATAAGAACAGACGCCAGTTCCCCCATCAACTGGATAGAAGGGAGCAGGGGACGGTATTTATTTAAAATATCCCCGCCAGCAGATTTGTCCAGAATAGCATTGACTTCCCGGTATACGCCTTTTACAAGGGAGCGGATAATGGTTTTTTCAAAACGGAACCGCAGCAGTTCCCCCTCCTGCCCCAAATCCATCAGGCAGGAAAGCGCAAGCCTGTCCTCATTGGGATTTAAGGAACAGATTCCATTGGACAAGGCTTCGGGCAGCATGGGAATTACGGAATCAGCAAAATATATAGATGTCCCACGTTCATAAGCGCAGTCATCAAGGGGGCTTTTCTCTGTTACATAATAGCTTACATCGGCAATGTGTACGCCTAGTTTCCATCCGGTTTCTGTTTTTTCAATGGATACTGCATCATCTAAATCCTTGCTGTCTGCCCCGTCAATCGTAAAAATAAGGGATTCCCGCAAATCAAGCCGGTTTTCCAATTCTTTAGGGTGTATCCCTTTACGGCAAAGATCTTCTGCCTGTTCTATGGCTTCCTGAGGAAATTCCCTTTGAACCTGGTTGGATACCAATATGGATTCACAGCAGTTTTTGGCAATTTGGGAGTTCCCAAATAATTGAACCACTTCAGCGCCATATTCGGAAGAATGGCGCCCGCGCTGGACAACCGCCGCCAGAACTTTATCACCATCCTGCGCGCCAAGGCTTTTTCCGGGAAGAACCCATACAGGATCACGGAAAATTTTATTGGAGAGGATATAATTCCCCTGGGGGGAGGCGTGGTACACGCCGGTAAAACGAAATTCCACTGGTTTTACGACCTGTTTAATCTCTCCTTCAGGAAGTTCTCCAAGCTGCGGGCGGGGCTCTACTAACACAATATCGCCAGGCAGAGCATTGAGAAGTTTGCGCCCTGGAATAAACATTTCTTCCCCATTATCCAACCGTTTGGCAAATCCAAACGAACTCACAAGTTTTGTCATTTGGGCTGGTATTAATCCCCAATTTTGAGGGGTTGCTGTCCGGGAGTCTTTCGTTATAAGGAGACCTTCCTTTTTCAGTTCCTCGACAATTTTCTCTAAAGAGGATAAGCTCCCTTTCCATTTTAAACGTTCTGTTGCCTCTTTTATACGGTATCCACGTTTTCGGCTGCCATATACTTTAATGATTTCTTCCTTTAGAATGGTTTCTGTTTCTTGTTTCTTATCTGTCATATCAACTTCCTGTCTGCCCAATATCAGGGCGTTGTTTTTCTTTAAATTCATTATTCCCTCTGCTCAAAAATGCTATTCGTATAAAACAGGAAAAGGGCTCCCTCACCCCAAAAGTGAGACAGCCCTGATTTTTCCCTTTATAACCGCACTCTTTATTTATTAAAAAATACTGCGATTGCGTTGACAATTACTGTCAAAGCAAAAAAGGCGATTGCTGCATACTTTGTGAAACGCTTTAACATTGCATCAAATGTTCTTCCGCCATTTTTGCCTAAATAGGAATCTGAAGCGCCTGTCATCGCGCTCAGGCCGTCGCTTTTGGATTCCTGCATTGATACCAGCACTACAATTAACACGCATGTGATGATAAGAAGAATCCCGCCAATAATTTCTACTGCTCCCATTTCTTTTCCCCTTCCTTCTTTACAAATATGATACAGCCTTCTGCTGTTAATGTTCCGATGTATACCATTAGCAGTTTATTATTATAGCATAAATTTTCCTGGTTTGCAAGGGCTTATTTAGAAAAGCAACTACTGTAATTGTAGGATTACAATAGAAGTGTTACAGAAGGAAAAATAAATAGCGGAGACGCAGC